>CAIXCY010000281.1 GCA_903918045.1 uncultured Bacteroidia bacterium | reverse complement strand
TTCTAGTTTTTAGTTTCTAGTCTTTATTTTTTATTTTCTTAAACATCAAATATTAGTTGTATTAATTTTTATTATTCATTTTTAATTTACAAATCATGACATACAAACAATCGCTCAAAGTAGCAATAGTTGGGATAAGTAATCCTTCTTTCTCATCTTCATCCAAAGGAGTCTGGTCTAAAGTATAATCGAAATCTAATCCCATAGAACTTTTGGTATTTCTTGTTTAAGCATAGCTTTCCGCTCCTGAATGGCCTTTCTAAGTCTTATTTCAGAATTTTCCTGATCCTCTAATTTCATTGTTTGTGATGTTCGGTTAACTATTTTGGTACCAAATTCTTCAGTTTTACGATCAATCAAGGCATTCAATGACCCATCTTTAGGCACAAAACCGTATACGAATTCCATATCCAGTGCTCGTGCTGCTTCCCTAAGTGATTTTAGTGAAATTGATCCTTCCATTTCCCGTTTCTCCATCTCCTGTACACTTTGTTTTGTGATCGATATTCTGTTTGCAAGTTGTTGGAGTGACATGCCGAGTGCCAAACGAACTGCCTTTATCCATCCCGTAGGTGGAATGGCTACCTTGGTGAGAGGAGCGAACATCTTGATTTTCATTTCTAAATGATCGAGCTGTATTTTGTTTTTATTCATATCGTAAGGTTATAGACTGACTATATAGCATTATTGTCAGCCTATGACCTGATATATCAATATTTACCATGTTGATAATTAGCGTTTTATGGCGTTAGATAACAGCTTTTAATTCATTCCCGATCAATTCAAATTGTTTTGATTCTATTTCCAACTGAAAGCTGTTTTTACTTTGCCATCTCTACCATTCTGTGGAAGGCGGCCCGGTGTGGTTCTCCCGCCTCTGCATAATTATTCACCGCCTCACGTTTGACGATTTTACAGAATCTGGCATAGCTTCCATCGTACTTTGCTAATACGGGCGTCCTCTTACATTTGAGATAGAGTACCTGCAGGTAAGCCATCTCTACGCGACCATAAATTTCATCATTGTCAGCCACTTTTAGCGCTTCCTCAAAGACCTGGCAGGCGTCGTTGACAAAAGTTTCAGAGAATATCGGATCTTCAGGAGTCAGGCCGAAGTGGATATGCGACTGTGGTGTGATCAGATTTTGTGCAAGATCGAAATACTGCTTTACAAATTTTCCGGCCCTTCCGTAATAGCCATACATAAAATCGGCGATCACCTTATCTGCATCACAATCGGGATTCCACAATAATCTGGAAATCAAATAAGCCTTAAGTTCTGAAAATTCACCACCCCGGCTTTGATAGGCCGCCTGTTCCATGATGCCAATGGCGTTATTTTCGCGTAAGGTCTGAATATTGGGCTGCAGCACTTTGAAATTGGGATAAGGCATCGGGTAATGGCTGAAATTGACCACATAATCCCAGATGTAGAGATGAGGAGCAAGCGAGGACCAGGTTTTAAGATCAGAGAGAAACGACTTGTTTTCGCTGCACGACTTGAAATCGTGGGCAAAGCAACATTCGATACTGCATAATCTCACAACCACATTATTATGAGGGCGGATCGATTTCGGCGGTGTACGCGTATACTGATAAGCAAGTGTGCCAATAAATTTGTCTGGAAAATCCTTCTCAACGGCTTCGGCCACCTGATTCACAAACCAGATCATCAATCCCGACTCGGTCCCCTCTCTTTTTACGATGGCCTGACATTTATCGCATTGGCAAGGGTTATGCCAATCGTTTTGAGACACATCGTAAATAAGATACTCGGGACTTTCGCGCATCCGTTTCTTGATCCTCTCAGTGATGATTTTTAAAACATCAGGGTTGGTCAGGCATAACTGTGCATGTTCATAGATCCGTTTTCCTTCAATAAGGCTATAATATTCGGGATGTTTTTTGTAGAATTCTTCGGGTGGCATAAGCGGGTAAAAGGTATGAACGGCCCAGTAATTCTCTGTTCCTCCGACTTGAGGATTCGATTTGCTGAATCCCAGCGTTCCGTTCATTCGGTTCCGGGCTGCCCAGGTTGGGTTAAAAGCTTCGAAGTAGAAATCATTCCGAACCCTGATTCCCGGTTTTTCGGAATGGTCCAGACAGTAAAAGGTCACCTCGTTCCGTTTTGGAATAACGTTTACTTCCGGGGTATAAAACCTGCAACCCAGTTCATTTTCAAGATAAGCCATTACGCCATACATCGTTCCACGGGCCTTTCCCCCATAGATCAGAACGTCGGCGCCTGAATTGCAGTATCGGAACGACTCATCGAGGTCAGCCGGAGCATTCGATCGTGTTTTTATTTTAATAATTTCATTGTATCCGATGACAATCTGAGGGCCATTATATGGCTTGTCAAGGTTCTCGATTGGCAGTTCTGCTCCACTGATCTCTTTGAGCCAGTGCTGAAGTTCACTCGCAGCCCATTTCTCCGATTCTGAGGCCGATGCACCAAGGGCAATCCGGTAATCCGATTTCCCTGATGAGAATAGTTTGTAGTCTGTCCGTTTACCTGCATGGAATGAAAACTTGCGGTTGATAATTTCCCCGCTTTTCAAAAGGGCATCGAAGGTGGCATGATATAACTGGTAATCTTTGGCATCAAGTTTCGCTTTCCCGCAAAAATCGGAAGTGCGTTGTTCCTTCACGACCGGTTGATCCTGACCATTGCTAATTTCAATGTCGAGATTCTGAATAAGCTCATTTAATACGGGGGTAGCAAATTTGGATGAGATGATTACATCTCCTGTTTCGTTGGCAGAGATTGTGAAAAGTTCTCCCCGTTCGGCTAATGCGGTCGTTGAGAAGGGGAGGAACCGGCAACAAAATTCCCATTTATTTCCATGCTGTTCAACTTTTAAAAGGAGGGTGTTCTTCCCTTTTTTGAGCGATACAGGGATCAGATCACCGTCAGGGACGCACCCGCGTTGCGTGGGGTTGTCCCATATATTTAATCCGTTGACCCAGAGTATCCCTCCGTCATTGGTTCCTAAACTTAAGAATACCACTTTGGCTTCATCCGAAATTACTTCAGTGTAGCCATAGGCAAATACAGGCGATTCTCGGGATAACGTTTTTCGAAGGTCGATTATGGAATCGGGAGAAGTAAATAGTTTCCATTTCACTGAACCCGTTGGATATTTTAAAATGTCGCCGCCTTTAATTTGAGGATTCTGCTCCCCACCACTTTTTACGAGATAGTCTGATGTAAAACCTACCAAATGATTATATGACTCGGCAGGATCTGTCGATTCCTTTACAGGGATAGGACCGCATAGTATCCACGATTTGATCCATTTGCCCGGAATGATTTTTTCGGGCGAGATTGGTTGAGCGGGGGATTCAATAAAAATCAAAAAGAGAATAATCAGGGTTAACAGATGTCTTGACATAGTGGAAAGTATTGGTTATTAGTTATGCATTAGAAATGTAAAGATATATTCGAAATCGTTGAACCCGCTTCGGGGTTCCCTTTTAGCGGTTTCTGGAACCTCCGGTTTGCACCGGAGGTCATTAATATTCAAGTCCTGCGGACTTATTTGCAAGTTGAGGTTATATCCAAAGTGGAAAATTTAACCGCTGAGAACACCAAAGGAAAACCGAAGAGAATCGCAAAGTGTAAAATAACAAAATAATAGCTCTTCGTTACTCTGCGACTGCTTTGCGTAACTCTGCGGTTAAGGGACATTTGATTTGGTCTGTTTTAGTACAACCTTCACAGGGTTTACTTCTTAATCAGCCAGATCTCTGCAACCTGCGATCCGCGTTCACCTTCTCCTTTATCGTCATCGCCACAGCTCCAGGTGAATAGTACTTTCCCTTCTTTGGTTACCTCTTTGGGCAATGCAAATTCGAACAATGGTTGAACACCCATGCGGATAAAGTCATGAATCATAACTCCGTTTGCATAAAGTTTCATTTTGGAACGAAACCTGCCGGTGTAGGCAATTTTCAACGTGTAGGTTCCCTTGGGATCAAGGTTGTCGTAAGCGATCTGCAACGGCGTATCGTAAAGGGTATTGATCTGATTCATCCAGGCAAGGGGAGTCGTCTGTCCTTCAAAACCTTTTGCAACAATCTCATGCACCCAGTCGACACCCGATAGCCCTACACCAAAACTTTCGCGTGGTGATTCGAGGCTTCCCGGATCTTCGGCCCAGGTTTTCTTTGCTCTTACCCGTTTCCAGGCAGCAGGATTACCGAAATTGTCATAGAACCCACCCGGGCCCGGGTCGGTGCGATGAAGCATTTTTTCTATGGCAGCCAGTTTTTCGGGTTCGCTTTTGAGCTTTTCAACGAGGTTTAGCTGGTCGAGAATCCATACCGCATCGTTAAGTGGAATATCAATATTGTCGATAAAATTGCCCCTTCCTCCCATCGCATGGTGTTTCTGAACCGTAAGTTGTTCACCAAAACTCCTGAAAAGAGAGTCTGCAAGTGCATAACAGCGTTGTTTTAATTCTGGTGATATCTGTTTCTCATGAGCAAGGACCAGCGTATTCCGGGCATCTGAAATTGCCTTTCCGGAACCGGTTATCGGAGCCCGTTCCAGAATGTTTCTCGCTTCACGTTCAAGAGATACTTCATAGATCAACCGGCGCTGGGTATAACCATCAAAATAAGCTCTGATTAGCCCACTTTGAAAACGTGGATTACTCAACACTTCGTTGGAGGCACCTTTCTCCATCATCTGCCACTGCTGGAGAGTACGTTGAACCTGCTCGTTTGACAAGAGAGGGCCGCGGAAATTCTTTTCAAGCGACAACAATCCCTGGGCAACACCTTCCGAATACTCTGATCCGATAAAGAAGCGTGCATAGTCCCGCAACGTTTCAATGACCGGTGTTTGTGGATTCCAGTCCTGATCACTCCACACAAATTTATTCACGTCATCATTAGTCCCTTCCGAATAGCTGATGCTTCCCTGTGCATATCCCGCATAGAAATTATGAATGTATTTCTCATCCTCGGGACGAGGGTTGATGCATTCGCGACCCAACGTCATAGCAAAGGCAATATCCCAGTCAGGAACCGGATACTGCGAACTGTAGCTATGGGTGATATCCGGATAGAGCCGAATAGGAATCGATGGATTTATAAGTTTTTTAACTTCAGGTAACGGTGTCTTAATCCATGGACCATAGACAACTCCCCCAAACCAGTCATACTTTTTGTTCACATGGGTATAAAATTTTGCATACCACTCTTTGCTGGGTTTAAAAACCTGGGGCGAAACCCAAATTTTGGCGTTTGGGTGGTATTTGTGAAGGACCACAGCCTCCTTTTCAAGCCAGGAAAAGAGGACATCTGGCTCCAGGTCGCCCGGATCACCGGCAGGGACAAACAATGCATCGAGTTTTGGAAGAGAACTGAAAATTTTCTCCCGTTCGGCAAGTTCGCTCCTAATTGAATCGGGTGTTATATAATCGCTACCCATGTTGGGATACCACATCCAGACATCGAGTCCGTACGATTTGCAAATCCTTGACTGCTCAACGATCATTTCGCTTGCAGGTAATTTCATATTGACACTCGTGGCGTCGTCATCGGTACGAGGGGGCATGATTTCGATGCTGTTCACTCCAAAGATTGCAAGATCGCGAATGTATCGGTCGAATTGAGCCACACTCCATGCATCATAGGCATTGGTTTTTGGCCGGTATCCCAGTTGATGCCCGCGGATCGGATAAACGGGTGTAGAGGAAAGATTCAGTTCATCCGGGATCAAAACTGAACCGGTATGCAATTCCATTTTCCGAAGCAAACGACCTACACCATAAAGAGTTCCACGTTCATCATAACCTGCAATTACAATTGTTTTGTTGTTAATCAGTGTAATTTTATATCCATCTTTCCCGGTTTTGGGTAGTTTATGAATTGCAGTCCTGATGGTAACCGGAAGTTTATCCATCGTACTCTCAAGCCCAACAATAATCACCTGTTTTTCTTCAGAACCCAATTTACTGATCTCCGGAAGGGTGAGCTTACACCGTGTTTGAATCTCCTCACATAAAACCTGAACCGCCTTTTGCAGCGGAGCATTTTTTTTATCCTGAAGAAAAACTGATGATTTGGAAAAATCGGTCATTTGAGCAGATCCAACAGATGTGATCAGAAAAAAACCGATTAAAAATAGGGCAAGTTGTTTGTGGTTCATTGTTTTTCGTTTTATGGTTCGATCTAATTTTCCATTACTGCGTCTATTTTTGAAATACGAATTTGTACCCTTCTTTGATCTTATCTCCTGTTTTATAGATAACGGCCTCAGAAAGGTAGACGTTTGCCCCTTCCGCTTCAGTCCGTTTTTTATTTCTTACGACCACCCGAACCGCGTGTTTGCCTTCAGGAAGTTGCTGGATTAAGAATAGGTTGGTGTTTCCCGGCGACTGATGTGCAAAATTAAAATAACAGTCAATGGTCCGGTTTAATTTTCCATCAACATAAATATCAGCCTTTCCGCAATTCCTGTCCCAGTTTCCGGATATCGAAACTCCGGTTCCTTCAAAGGTGAATAACGCTTCATCGCCCACCGTTGAACTAAATTTCGATTGCGGGATAGTATCCGATCTATATTTGGTTTCCCATTTCCCCTTAAACTCCCAACCATTTTTTTCAAAAGGTGTTACGCGACGATCAAAGATAAGATTAGGAAACGACACCTCCAATGGACCCGGTTTCGGAGTCTGGATCTTAATTTTTAGTCCGGTATCCGATACTTTACCTCCGTTTTTAAGTGTAATTGCTTTGGCATAAGCAATCGTTTTTTCAATCGCCTTGTTAAAACTGTAATCTGTATTTATAAACAGTGAATCGCTAATTGCCGATACATGTTGGCGGTAATCCTCCGGAAAGGCTTTGAAACCCTTAAAAACTCCTAAAACACCCATTGCACTTGATGGATTGCAATCTGAGTCCTGACCACAACGTGTGGCAATTTCCATCGTTTTAAAGGGATCTCCTTCACCATAAAGTAATCCAAATACGATGTAGGCACCATTAAGTTTTGCATCGATGTTGTAAGATGAACCGGCGCCGCACATATCGGTTTCTCCCCATTTTTTCTGAAGTTCTTTCCATGCTGCACGCCAATCTGATCGATATTGGCGATGAAGCAGAATAGCATCATTTATAATTTTTGAATAATCACTCTCCCCAGGAATAGCACGACGTGCACTCTTTACAATGGTCTCCATATCTTTTTCAAAGAAAGCTGCCGAATAGAGGGCCGCTACGAATGTACCGCCATAAACGCCATCGCCGTAATTCATGATATGGCCAATTTTATCAGCCATCTTAATTACATTGTCGGGCATTCCGGGACTTATCATTCCAATAAAATCAGCTTCAATTTGAAAATCAATATCATCGGCATGTGAATTATTGGCTGGTTGTCCCGATTGAGGCGGGAAGATACTGTCGAAATAGTTTTTCCTCCCCTGCACATTGGCATGCCATAATTTATACGCTGATTTTGCAAATAACTCCTGAAATTTTTTGGCCGGCGCTTCCATACCAAACTGATCCATGGTCATCATAAAGGTTAGCTGCACATAAATATCATCCTCCAAAAGGGAGAGATTGATATTGGCAGGTTTCCATTTAATGGAGTCTTCGAAAGTAAATCCATGAGCCTCAAATTCAGTTGGAACACCATAGCTTACCCCAATCATTTTCCCGGCCCACCCTCCGGCAATTTTATCCTTTAAAACATCGGGAGAAATGGTCCGAAGTTCAGGCTCTTTCTTCACTTTACTTGATGAAAGAGTCAGTGCAGCAATGCATGCAAAACTGAGTAATAAAAAAGATCTGATCATAATTGATATTAAATGGGTCGAACCTACAGTTCTCCTGTTTGTCTTATACTCTTTTTCAACGGATTAATCCGTCGGCTGACGGATGTTGTTACTATATTGGTCGAGGCTACGCCACTATGGTCAAAAATTGATTTAATCCCTGGCAAAGTGAATTTTAAAAGTGTGATAAAAAATCATTCTCATAGTTATTGTTAAAAAAAGCAGCCAATGACTAAACTATGGCTGCTTTTTTTTGATCGGAAAAGATTCTGTTAAAATTTAAGATTTGCTTATTCCCTGTTTTTTAATAACAGGTTCTTACTGTTCATCACAAACATCCGGGTGCTTTGAGTGAATTCACCCTTAAACGGAGCTTTATATTTCAGATCGACGTAAAATGCCTTGAAGCCTGATTCAGGTATCTGAACCTTAACTGTAATATCTTCCTGGTTGGCAGCATTTAAGCTGGTTCCATTCCACTTTTCGTCCCTGAAATCCTGATCTTTTGAATCGGCACTCCAGATTAGTGCATCAACGAGCAACTCAGGCGTTGATTTAATCTTTACTGTAACAGTTCTGCCATCCTGGGAAATTGTATAATTACAAATTGGGTATTTACCGTTCGTAACTGTCGTTCCCACAAAGGCACTCAGGGTGGCAAACGCTTTTTTCTTGTCTCCAAGGTCATGTGCGGCGTTGGGAGTATAACAGATATGATTATCGCCCGGAATGCTGTCGATATAATTTTTAACTGCATCAGAAGGCCAGTATGGATCGTTGGTTCCCATAAAAAGCATCTTTGGCATGGTTAGCGTTTTGCGGTAAGAGTATGGATCGACCATCTTTACGAGATCACCACCCCCTGTGGTATTAAGTTGTTGCGCAACACCCAATTTAACGTAATCTTCGATTTCAATGCTGTAATCTCCCCAGACGACTTTCTGATAGTCAATATTCACCGGCATATTCAGCATATCAATAACCATTGGACCGATTGCCTTAACGCGCTTGTCATTCGCACCTGTCAGCCATGTTGTCCAACCCCTCTTTGAGGCTCCTGAAACGATAAAATGACCAATATTCCTTTTGATCTCTTTTTTTGAGAACTTCTGTACTACATCCATTGCCCTGACGGCACTCTTTGTCATAGGGAACAGTAAAGGCCATGAGAAGTCATGATCCTGAAGGTAACTGTGAAGGGTGAACGAGATCAGCGCATCTTCTGTGCGGTCGCCGTAGAGTGGCTGGTTAGGCACCTGCCAGATCAGCGAAACGACTGACATGTTCGTTTTCGCCAGCTGGCTCAGGTTAGTGACAAGATCCTCATCCCATTTATGGGTACTCGGAACTGTATTGTCGTTATGTCCTCCGGTAATAAACAGGAGGGCATCATTGTATTTTAAGATCTCAGGAACCATGATGAACATCTCATGTTTCCACGTAATTGTGCGCCAGGTCTGAGAGGTATACTCCAAACGGTAAAGCATTACGCCATCCCCCTTCATCTTCTCTTTTACTTCCCATTTAAACGATTTATCACCGTTGTGAAGGTAGGCCTGAAGCGCTGTTTCGGGTGTGATTGCCGCATGGGAACCTGCCAATACATTCTGAAGGCAACAAAAGATAACTAAAACACCTAAAATTATTTTTTTCATTTTCTTTGAAATTAATTGAAGTATTTATAAAAATTAAGCAGGGATATTTTGAAAATATCTCCTGCTTAAAATATGGTTATTAAAATATAACACAACTAAACGATACGCCTGGTATCCCGATTGACATGACTATTTAAGCAGCCACATTTTAGACAATTCAGTATCTCCCTGGTCAAGTTTTGCAACGGCGGCTTTATAATTGACACCGTTATTTACCGCTTCTGTATCAGGGTACCTGAACCGGAGTGGGAATGTATAGGTGTTCGTATTAAAGTGACCATTGTGCAGGATAGCAGGATAACCAGATCTTCTTAGGTCAGCATAAGCTTCCACACCCATCATAAAGAGTCCAAGCCATTTCTGTAATCCAATCTTATTCAGCTTCTGGTCATTGGTTCCTGAGGCAGGATATTTAGCAGCGGCACTGTTAAAGTAGTTGCCGGGAATTGTTCTGCCCCAGCGTGCTAACGCAAGGCCAACCCCTTTTTTGTAGAGTCCTTCTGCATCGCCGCCAGCATAATAACCTCTGACAGACGCCTCAGCAAGCAGGAACTGAACTTCGTCAGCCTGAAGCATACACGCCTTTAGAAGCGGATGAGCATCCTGGTTGAGCAGTTTGGAGAAGGTAGAGATCTTGTAGTTCCAGATGGTTGATGCCCCGTCATAACTTCCATTGGCATTGTAAGCATCGAGGTACATTCCGGCAGGATAACCGGCATATAAGGTCTCGGTATCCTGAATCAGATAGGCCTGCTTTTGCAGTTTATCATTTGAGAGGTCAATATACTCATAGGTTGAAGTATAGCTGAAATTATTAAGATCAGTCGTATTAACCGGAACCCCATTCTGAGCCGGATCGTGTGTCCATGGTTTTTCAAGGGGCGCGCACCAGATGCTTAACCGGTCATCATTTAACACTTTTAATGAGTCGACCAGTGTTTTGGAAGGGCGCATGATCATAAAGTTTTCCTTGAAGAGCATGCTTGAACTTCCCATTGGCCAGGTAAACGAAGGATCACCAGCCATGTAGGGGATAGAAGCATTATCAGTCACATCTGTCATCAGCGGTAATTTTGAAACGCTGTCAATAGAGGCTACGGCACCCGGAAGATTTTTCACGGCTCTCATAAGCAACCGAAGCCTGAGTGAATTCGCAAATTTTATCCATTTGGTTTTATCTGCGTTATAAAGAATATCGTAAACTGGGTCAATCTCCTCAGTCCCTTCGGTAAGCAGTTGAGTCGCATTTCTCAGATTCTGAATCAACGCAGGGTAGATATCCTTTTGTTCATCAAATTTTGGGAAAAGGATACCATCCTGTCCACGCAAACCTTCGGTATAATAGATGTCGCCGTAGAGGTCCGTAATGCTGGACCAGAGTAAGGATTTAAAAATAAGGAATATCCCCTCATGATTTTTGAGCCCTTTTTTATGTACATCATCAATGGCCGCCTGAACCAACTTAAGCTGGGCAATAATGCCATACAAATCGGAATTTGGTTTTGCGAAATTCTTGTAAATATTATCATCAGAATTCCGGTTTCCTTCCATATACTGAACAGCTCCGGCAAGCGATCTGTTACTCACTCCACCTTCAGCCTGGTAGGCGAAAGCAGATTTCTGAATAACAGAAGATAGCAGCAAGTTGGGAGTTACGGACTCTATGGCATCCCGCTTTTGTATCGTCTCATTCTGTCTCAGCAGCTGTTTTTCACAAGCTGTTAAAACAAAGAGTGAGAGTATTAATATTGATATCTGTTTTTTCATAACTTCAATAATTTTAAGCATTAAAAATCAAACGATAGCTTGAATCCATAAGAACCAATGGATGGCAACGCCTTTCCAACGATCCCCTGATTCACTCCAATACCTTCGAAAGCAGATTCAGGATCGACATTGTTTGCAGCCTTATTCCACTGGAATATATTTCTGCCAACAAATCCTACTGTTACATTCTCTACTTTTAATTTAGTCGTAAGCTTTCTTGGTAAGGTATAGTCCAGGGTGATCTCTTTCACCTTAAAGTTTGTTGCATCACGCAAAAGGGTTTGTGTGAAATCCCAAACTTCTGCTCCCAAAACTACACCTGCAGGAGAATAGAAGGTAGCAAGCGGGTCAGCGCCGTTGACAATATAGTCGGCATCGTTGTTCTTATCCCCACCCGGTTTTAACCAAACACCCTTCATATAACTTGCATCCTGAAATTTGCCAGTAGGAGTTTCAAAAGTATAGAGTGCAGAAACAGCGCCTACGTAACCCGCGATTTCAGGATATTTAATTTTGCTCGGATCCGGCCAAGCATAACCACCTGAAGCCGCATCACGTCCTCCTGAAGTATACGGATTTGTTCCGTTAACCTTATCACCCAACGTCATCAAAGAGTGACCATTGGTTTGTGCCCGTCGTTCCATATTAGAAACATAAGAACCACCTTTACGAAGACTTCCAACTACACCTAACCTGAAGTTTTTCCATTTTACAGAGGAGTGCATACCGAGTATGAAATCGGGATTGTAATTGCCAATTGGTGTGCGGTCCTTTTCGAGCTCTGAATATTTCCAGCTGCCGGTATTGTCAAGTACCAATGATCCTGCATATTTACTTGAGGATGGCATAGTTTCAAAGGACAGCCTGTTATACATGGTTCCGATCTTTTCCCCTTTGGCAAGACGAATGTAAACATTCGGTCCGTTTCCAATAAAGGTATAGCCGTTTGGAACATAAGCATCGGAGAGTGCGGTAACTTTAGATTCAACTTTACTGAAATTAAAGCCAATTTCCCAGTTCCAGTCTTTTGAACGGACAGGGACAAAATCGAGCGAGAATTCGTACCCTTTTGCTTCAACAGTTCCGATGTTGGTTAACATACCAGAATAACCGGTACCAGGAGAAGTCGGTATAGTTCCCTGTTGATTTTCGTGTAATTTATCATAAACTGTAAATTCGGCAGAGATGCGGTGATCAAGCAGAGCGATGTCCAAACCACCTTCAATAGCGGTTGTAACCTCCGCCTTAATTTTAGGGTCAATTAATGATCCACCGATGTTTACAATTTTGGTTGATCCGTAATCGACACCATTAAACCCATAGGTATTGGCATTACGCGGAGAGCCGATACCGTGGCCAACCTGTGCAATACCACCTCTGAACTTAAGCAGATTAATCACTTCAGGCAAATTAAATGTAGCAGAAGGGATCCAGCTTAACGAAGCAGATGGATAGAAATGGTGTGCTTTATCTTCAGGAAGAATTCCGCTCAGATCATACCGGCCGGAAAGGTCGACATAGATCTGGTTTGCAAAACCAACCTGAGCCGTAGCATAACCGCTCTGTGATTTTCCAATATCCCATGAAGTATTAACACTTTGTGTTTTAGGAGCAGCATTATTTATAGAGAAATCGTTACTCCGGATCAGTTTACCGGCATTGGCATAGTAACCATAGTTCTGACCATAGGCATAGTTATATCCAATTGTAGCATTGGTTGAAAATTTACCGAAATCCTTGTTCCAGACCGCCATAATATCGTTCTGAACTTTCAGTCCTGTTCCGCTTTGAACAGTGTATTGACCATCAGCCATATTGGCATCCATAAAACCTTTAGCTCTTTTGTATTCATAATTGTCACCGCTGTAATCAAGTCCGGTACGGACCATTAACTTAAGTGCTTTGATGATTTCATAATCCAACTGAACTTTACCGAAGAAGTTATCTTTCCGGTAAGTATTAGTCTCTGCATAGGTATACATGTAAGGGTTGTCTGCCAATATATTTCCTGAAGCATCCATAGCTGCAGGATTTTGTTTCAAACCTTCATAACCAGTCTTCCAGATGTTACGCATCTCCTTTACAGGCTGCATCGAAGAAAGAAAGTCCATTGTTAACAACTCAATAACCTGACTATTCTGAGAAGTCTTATTGGGAGTAAATTGTCCCATATAATTACTGTTTACCGAAACCTTTAATTTTTTGGTAATGTTATACTCGGCGCTCAGGTTCGCATTCATACGATCGGTCTGGTTATTTGGCATAACTCCCATGTTGGACATCTTACCCAACGAAAAGCGGAAAGCTCCATCCTTATAGTTCCCTGCTACACTGACGTTATAATTACGTGTTGCTCCGGTTTGCATATACTCCTTAAGCCTGATTTCATTGGTTGCAGCATAAGGGATTGTTTCGATCCGTTGTGTTAACGTATTGTACTGATCGAGGGTTGCATTGGGGAAATCGGAGAATTTACCCCCCCAGTCGTAACTAATTCCGTTGCCTGCATAATTTGAACGATATCCTGATCCGTATTGAGTCTGAGTTTTAAAGAAATTATAGGGTTGATCCCAAACCATTGAAGTATTTACAGAGACTCCAATTCCTTGTTTTCCCGCTTTACCCGATTTGGTAGTGATCATGATAACCCCGTTACCGGCAGCTGAACCGTAAAGTGCACCAGCACTTGCCCCCTTCAAAATTGAGATGCTCTCAACATCTTCAGGATTCAACTGAGAAAGTAAGTTTCCAAAGTCGGCATTACTGCCATTCGGATTCTCAACAGCTGTTGTTCCCAGTGGAATACCATCAACAACAAAGAGTGGCTGAGCAGCCATCGTCGAACCGGAGAGGTTCAAACTTGTTGCCCCACGAATAGTAACAAATACTGAACCGGAAGGATCAGAACTCGATTGTGTAAAGTTAACCCCGCTCACGCGGCCATCAAGCGATTTAATTAAGTTCGAACCTGCCCCCCTTGCTAATTCAGGTCCCTTTACTTCGGAGACCGAATAGGCGAGCGATTTTTTCTCCCTTGAAATACCAAGCGCAGTTACAACAACCTCATTTACGCCGATTATATTGGTAGTCAAAGATATATCAAACTTACGTTGATTCCCGACTGCTACCTCTTTGGAAGCCATCCCGATAAAGGAGAAAACCAAAGTTGCACTATTCGGCGCCGATAACGAAAACTTTCCATCGGTATCAGTTACAGTTCCGTTTGTAGTCCCTTTAATGACAACACTTACCCCGGGTAAAAATTGTCCGGTGTCGTCCTTGACACTTCCCGTTACAATGTTTTGGGCGAAAAGGTTGTGAGCCATCACAACGAAGAAGCACAATAACATTGCTTTAAGCAATTTTCTTTTCATCATAAATAATTTTTGTTAGTTGTATAATTGCTAATATTTGTTTTTGTTTTAAAATTTAAAGGGGTTCCGCATAACGGAATCACCCTTTTTAATAAAATAAATTATGGAGCAACTTCAAAAGTTACTTGCAATGCCAACATCGGTTGGGCACCATAAGATGGATGGGCATAGAAAATTATCGCATCAATTGAGGTGTCGGTCAGTTTCTGAATGATACATTCACTCGTGAAATCTTTTATTCCCAGGAACCCGCCGTTGGTAAAACTCATCGTCGTTACGTTGGAGTAGGTCACAGGGCCAAGCGGAGTTGTAATTGTGTAATTTTTGCCTTCATTGATGGCAAAGGTAGCGCCAACAGGTGCAGTAAAGGAGGCCATGTATGCCAACCCGGCACCAGCATAATTTGATGCCATCGGGATCTGATTTCCCATACAATAAGCAAGGCTTGCAAAGATTCCACCGCTCTTTGAATTAATGGACATCGTTCCATCCCCGGCAAACACAAATTCATCGTTATAAACAGCAGCCATATTAATACTGCCCAAAATGCTGCCAGGATAACTTCCCAATATACTTAATCCTGCATTCGCATACGTCACGGTAAAAGAGGCAGCTGTTTTGCTTACACGCCATTTCTTCGAACTTGATGCCGTATTGCCACCAGTAAGGAGCTGTATTTTGGTTTTAGGTGGTATGGTCACCTTGTTGGAAACCGTTACACGGCCACCTGCGCCTATAATGGTTAGGCTAACCGTAAAATCCCTGCCATACTCACCATAAACATGAACAGGGGAATGTATGGTATTGATGTAGCTACCATCACCAAAATCCCATTCATATTTAGTTTCATTTGTTACTACAGCACTGAAAGTAACCACATTACTCTCCACCTTGGCGGTGAAAGATACTGTAGGAAGAGGAGTCTCTTTTTTGCACGAGACAAAAAGAAACAGCCCCAATGAGATCAACCCAGCTAATTTGAGAATTTTTTTCATAAACAAAATATTTAAAATTTAATTAAATGCAAAACAGGTTTTAATTGGAATACTAAAAAGAAAATTGGCTTATTCAGGTAATATGAATTAAATCATTCCAAAGATCATTATTATTTAACGAATGTTGTAAGATTTTAACAATTAATTTTATGTTTTGTTTATCCGGCAGAATTATTTTAAAATAATTCTGCCGGATAAACAGGAATGAACGTTATTGTATGAAAAATATTTGTAATCACCCGCTAATTCACCGAATAAGAAAATATTAATGATTGCGAAGATCTGTTAAAAAAACAAAAAAGACTTGTGATATATTCTTAAATATGCATTGAATATTAACTCTGACTTGCAGCGAAATTTAACAATAAGCCCTACTAAATGGATATAGCAAAAATCTGGTCTGCAATATATCATTAATTCCCGGTTAGGATTACAACAACCTAAATTGTTCCTTAGTTTCCGTCCTTGATAGTTATGGGATTTGTATTTATCTCAGTTAACCGGTGAATCTGAATTTTGCACTATTGCGGGTTGCCCACAGAACATTGTGAAAATAGAATGACCTGAAGGGAGATAAATTAGTCCTCCATACTTCTTTCGAAAGTCGCTGGAGGGATTAATTAAAAAAATTAAGCAGGGATATTTTGAGAATATCACCTGCTTAATTGAATAGATTATGTTTGTTTACCAGGGTTTGTTTGTCCCCTGCTGAAGCCAATTTTTAGACCAGTTGCTATTTTTCCCTTCCAAAGCATAGTCAGTAAGTTCTAGTTTGCCTATTGCAGTATTGGAGTTATTCGGATTGTAAAGGGTCTCGTTATTTCCATAGGTAAATCGGATTGGTAATACCGGTCTTCTGGCGGCAGGGCCGGCCTTTAATGCTGGCAATCCGGTACGGATATAGTCAAGCCACGATTCTGAAGCGGCGGTCCAGCTTGCGATCCATTTTTGTTCCATAACCTGAGCAAGTGTGTTATTAAATGCAACACCACTATTGGTGATATAGGAGTCATAATCGCCACCTACGCCCCATGTCTGGAGTGAAGCTTTTACACCTGCGTTGTAATGTTCCAAAGCTGTTCCTCCTGCATTCCAGGTTTTAAGTGCGACCTCTGCAAGTCCAAGGTGAACTTCAGCGGCTGAAAGCAACCTGACCTTAAGTAATGGTCCTGAAGAAGTTGCATACATATCGGCAAGCTGAGAAACATGAGGATTTGCACTACCCTGCATCTGCGATGGATTCAGGTTATAAAAGAACATAAAGGTAGACCATGCCGGAGGTAAACCTACGTAATTTTGATCCAGGTTCAGTTTTACGTTGTAGTTGGTTTCGAAATCGGAGGCGACTTTTTGTGATATAATCCGTTTTCCATTTACAATTTCGTCGTAGTCATCCGGTTTCGTAGGATCAACAACCAGCGGGATTTTAACTTTCGCTGCCCATACTCCTAAACGGGGGTCGTTTAAATTTTCAAGTTTCTCAACAAGGGTAGAGCACATTTGGATTCTGGTAAAACCGGATAAATCAGAGCTGAACTGAGTTGAGGATGGCCATGAATCAGCTGGGCTTAGCCCGATAAAGCTGTAATTTGCGTCGTCAGAAGCATCCAGAATCAACGGATAATTAGCCGGTGAACCGGTAATTTTCTCAATACCTGCTTTGGCAATCGCGGGTTCTTTGGATGAGATTCTCAAATAATACCTTAAGGCAAGAGAGTTTGTAAACTTGCGCCATTTGGTAACATTGCCGGCATACAATACATCCTGACTTGTATTAATCTCCTTATAATCGGCTGCGGGTTTTGAGAATAAGGTATTGGCACTATCCAGCATTGCAATAACGCCTAAATAGATATCCTTTTGGGAATCAAATGCAGGTTGGAAATAGGCAGAACCTTGTTCTCCTTTAAGTGCCTGGCTAAACGGAGCATCACCCCATAAATCGGCGATCATTCCAAAATTATACGCCTTGAAAACCATCGCCACACCAGTCTGAAAATCAAGCTTGGCCGCTTTTGATTTGTTAAGCATCTCATCTGCATTTCGCAGGATACTATAACTTCCTGCCCAGCTTTGATCACTCCAGTCGTATTGGTTATGACCTCCGGCCCAACCGTTGTGCTGGGTGTGTTGCATTACACCTGCAATATCTCCAAAGCCCATCCCGATAACAGATGAACCGGTTGTGGTGATCACTGTGGCCATCAGGAAGTTGGGTGAAGCATTTGCAGGGTCAACACCATTCGGGTTAATGTTCATGTCTGCCAGATTCTTACAGGAAAATGTAAGAAAGGCAAGCAGTACCAGAGCTACTGTGATTTTATTTTTTATAGTGTACATAGTATCGAATTTTTAAAAGTTCTTAAAAAGTCAGGTCAAATTTAACACCTACAGGGATTACCCAGGGATCAAGGTTGTATCTTTCAATCCCTTGCATGAATTGTGTGCCTCGTTTACCCTGAGTGGATTGTTCAACCTGGAATGCACGTTCCGGATCAATACCGATCTTAGCTTTGGTCCAGATCATGATGTTCCGGCTATATACTGAAACTGCCATTGTCTTAATTCCTCCCAATTTGTTCACTATTGATCCAGGGAGTTTGTAGCTGATAGAGACTTCTCTAAGTTTTACAAAATCTGCATCAAACATTGCATCCTTGGCAAAATCCCAACCGTTACTGATTGCATAAGGCTGATATAAGGTTCCTGCTTCACCCAGATTTTCCTTGTATGTTGTTCCGCCATGGCCATCAGAAACCGCGATTACCCCCGGGTCAAATGTTCCGTCATGCAATGTAATACCAGTTACACTTTCAGCAAATCCACCCATCTCTCTTGTAGGACCTCCAACAACATGAAATCCGTTCCGGATATATTTATCCTGATTTGCAACCAACCAGTCGCGAAGATCTTTACCAGTTCTTCCTCCAGGATTAATCATACTTTTCAACCATGATCCGGATAATCCATCATCACGACCATAACGTTCTGTTTGAGAAATAAATTGTCCGCCGCATCTCCAGTCCAGAGTGAAATTCAGTGCAAAAGACCTGTATGTCAGCGAAGAATTTATTCCCAGAATAAAGCGGGGGTTATAATTACCGATTTTATTTCGTTCACCTAATGGCTGCTCCTGTATTTGTTTATCCCGTTGCCATTCATAATCGAGTGACTGCGAAATAATCGGATAACCATAGTAAGGTGAGTTTTTATCTTTAACTACAAGCATCGATGCATCATAGATTGCTCCAACTTCATCGCCTACATAAGACCATGCACCACCATTGGCCTGCTCCCAGAATTTAATCGCTTCAATCCCGGGTGAAATAGATTTAACGGTAGTCCTGTTGCGGGTCAGGTTCGCACTGATATCCCACATCCAGTTTCTGGTTTTGATCGGTGTTCCGCCTAAAGTTAGTTCCCATCCTTTACTTTGCAATAAACCCGCATTGATGTTAATCGCATCAGATCCGGTTGAACTTGCAATTGGAATATTTCTTAAAATCTGATTGCGATTATCTGCCTGATAGTAGGTACCCTCGAACCGAAGTCTGTTGTGAAATAGTCCGACATCGATACCACCTTCGACTGTAGTGGCTTCTTCCGGTTTCAGGTTAGGAGTCAGCAGCGTTCCTGACTTGGCCAGACGTATAGCATCACCCCATTGTCCGATGTTTCCATAGGTATTCATGAGCTGATAAGGATCAGTATCGTTACCCACTTTAGCCCAGCCACCGCGAACTTTTAACAATGAGACATTTTCGCCAAGGGTAAGAATCTTGTCAACCAGAATACTTAAAGAAGCTGATGGATAAAAATAGGATTGGTTAGCTACCGGTAAGGTACTTGACCAGTCATTGCGGGCGGTTAAGTCAAGGTAGATCCGGTCTTTCCAGCCCAGATTCGCAAGACCATAGACACTGTAAATCGCTTTTTGCGACCAACCGCTTCCATAGGATAATGTTCCTGACTTAATATTCGAAATTGAAAATACATTTGGGATAATAAGTCCGGATTGGGATGAATTTGAGATCCCCTGTCCGCTGGTATATAATGCATTTGATCCAGCCGAAACAGAAATACTAAAGTCTTTAACTTGCTTGGCATAAGTTGCAAGGAAGTCAGTATTCCGTTGATAACTTTTTGATTCTGAAATACCGTAAGCTCCATTATTCGGCTCACCTGTATACCCGGGACCAATTTTTGATTCGCGCGTTTCATTAAACTGGTCTAAAGCATAACGAACAAAAACACTAAGTTCTTTGGTTATTTGCCAATCAGCCTTTAAATTGCCATAAACACGGTCCCTGCTAAAACTGTTATTTACCTGATGTGCAAGGAAATAAGGGTTATTATAATCAACGTAAGGGACGTTTTGCTGAATACCCTCTTTGCCGGGAGCCCAATAGCTCTTAAGTTCGCGAATATCGGTGTTTTGAGGAACAGCATAAGCCCATTGCATTGGATTTGTTCCGCGATTACCTGCAGGTCGGTTATTTGACCACGATTTATTGATATTGATATTTGAACTGATCGTGAAATTGTCCCTCACTTTTATCGATGCAGAAGTTGTTAAATTATTTCTGAACAAATCGGAATTAGGTACAATTCCCTTGCTGGTCATATTGGAGACCCCGATCCTGTAGTTTAACGCTTCTGTGTTATTTGAAACTGCGACTTCGTTTGAAGTTGTTATACCTGTTTGAACAAAATTCTTAACATTGTTTGGATGTGAAACAAGTTCGGTAGGGATCTGAACACCATTGGCATCTTTAGGGCTATCCCACTGCACTGCAAAATAACCTCTGTCGAGTGGAATACCACTGCCACCTGTTGACGAAGGATCAACAACCAATGTTTGACCTGGTAAATCCTGAGGCGTATAGGGTAAGTAACCATTAGCAAATCCTTTGGAGATATCCCAGAATTTGTAAGGCTGGTCAAATACGGTATTTGAAGAGACATCAATCCTAATCCCTTTATTCTTCTTTCCCGATTTGGTTGTGATCAACACAACACCATTTCCTGCACGTGAACCATATAATGCGGCGGCACTTGCACCCTTCAATACTGATACACTCTCAATATCATTTGAGTTAACATCAGAAATGGCATTTCCATAATCGACCTGGTTGTCGCTTCCGAATCCCGATACGTTATTCAGTGTATTTGAAACTGGTACGCCATCTATCACAAACAGTGGCTGGTTATCGTTACTCAATGACTTTGCACCCCTGATAACCATACTGACAGACGATCCGGTACCCCCGGTAGAATTGATCTGAACACCTGCAACCTTACCTGTCAGGGCATTAATCGCATTTTCCTGAACTACCCTTGACATATCTTCACCACTAACCTTTGCAACAGCGAATCCAAGCGATTTCTCTTTACGGGTTATACCTAAAGCGGTAACTACAACCTCATCAACGGCCAAAACATTTTCACTTAAGACAACGTCTAATGTTTTCTGCCCACTGACAGGAACCTCTAGTGATTTAAAACCAACAAATGAGAAGACAAGTACTGTCTTGTTCCCTGGAACCTCAATTGAGAATCCGCCGTCGGCATTGGTCACAGTCCCTTTTGCTGTCCCTTTTATAAGGATACTAACACCTGGGATGGTTGATTTATCAGTCCCTGAAGTTACCTTCCCACTAACGGTTATACCTTGTTGAACTAAATCCGCCTTCGCGGATAGCGTTTTAAAATTACCCGATTCTTTCTAAACTTCGAAATTATTCACCATAAAATTTCGGATTATGAGAAAGAAATCGGGTTTTACTATTGTTGAGCAGGCCATTGTGCTTGT
>CAIXCY010000280.1 GCA_903918045.1 uncultured Bacteroidia bacterium | reverse complement strand
GCAGGCGGAGAGCCGCCTGCTCCCCCCACCCCCTTACTTATAAAAATGCCTGAAATGTCATTGCGAGGCACTCCAAAATAATCTTTCAGTTTAATCTTAAACCCTTGAGTGCCGAAGCAATCTACCCTAATTTATGGTTTATCCATGGTTGTCATACTCACATTGTGCCCAAATTTTTGGGTGACCACTCGCAATGACAGGGGTTTTCGAGGAGCTCTTTGGTAATTTCAAACGAAATAATTGACACCCAGAGCGACGAAGCAATCTTCACCTCATGTCTGCCTTATTTGGTTACTGCAATTAGCAATATTACATCTTTAATATACGACATTTATTTATTCTCATTACTTAGGTGGTTGAAAATTAAAATAAGGTAATAAGGTTGATCTCAACTTTTACCACATGGCTACTAAGGTGAAAAAATAAAAAATAAGGTTTTGAAAATCAAATTTTAAGGCAGATAAAAATCAAACGGTTCATCCCTGTTGCACGTTATTTTATCATCTATAACTTTCAATTCCGCAACCTGAATGGATGATCTACGAAGATCGTAAGGAAGAACTCCGTTCGATTCATTGGGAGCCTCGGTATGCTTTTTACGACCCGGATGGGTGAAATAGAAGATATAAGCCTTATCATTCACCATAATCACATCGGCATGTGCTCCGGATGGAGTATCTTCATTTCGGGGACTTGACTTATCCAGGATTACACTGTTAAACTTCCAGGTATTGCAATCGTCCGAAACATAAACGGCCAAACCTGCCCATTGGTCGACCACCATCCAGTATTTCTCCTTAAAACGGAACACCTTTGGACCTTCGTGAGCACGGTCAGCAACGGCTGGATTCTTTTGCATGGTCCAGTTGTAAAGATCCGGACTTTCGGCTGTCATACTTACGCTTCCGTGATTTTCATCCTTATACCACATGCGCCACTTCCCGTCAGGGAGATGAAAAACACAGGCATCGATTACTGAATTCGAGGAAAGGGGGAGCTGACTTTCAAATTTCCAATCCCACAAATCCTTGCTTGTGTAATGCAGAATATGTTTATCTCCACCCCAATGGTTACGAACACCCTGGATATAGGCAACATACATATGATATATTCCGTTGTCATAAACCACCTCCGGCGCCCAAAATGTATTATCACCTTTTTCAATCGCAAGGTCGAGCGCACCGCGGTAAACCCAGGTTTGACCATGATCAGAGGTAGATGCAATCCCAATTTTTGAACCATAACAATAGGCGACATCGGCTCCATCCTGATTTGCCCGGCGCTGGGTGTAGAGCATCCACCACGCTTTTTCAGTCTGGTTATAGATCACTGTCGGGTCGGCAGCCCCGTCATAAACCGGGCATCGATATAACGGTGCCGGAGCAATGTGTATTGTTTGTGAATTAGCAATTAAACCACTACTAACGAATAAAATAGCCAATAGATACCTGAATATCATTTGTTTTAATGGTTAATGGTTAATGGTTAATTTTTGAGCAACAACAGGGAAAGCCGAAATCCTTAATCGTGCTGCACCCATTGGGATTAAAACTATATCTTCAACTTTATTATCCTTTAGGGCATTCTCCTCCGGCAAAACACCGCATAAACCATACCGGTCGATTTTCCAGGATGGAACGCGCTGTCCTTTGGCATGCACTTCGATCGGAACCGAGCCGGCAGTAAAAGGGAAATTATCCCGTGGCCAGCTTTTCTTAACCACTTTAAGGTTTTGAAGTGGGTTTTGCCTGGTTAAATGGAGCGCATAATTCCAGGGTGATTCGGGATAGATCTCAAAGGTAGGCCATTGCGTTGCATCGGCTCCCTCCTGCCATTTTGAATCGCCGATCGCCGTAGCTTTGCTGTCAAGTTTTTCGTACCGTTCGGCAATTTTCAGTGATAACGTCAGTGGTCCGTAATTCACCGAAACACTATTTTTATTCACAGTCCACTGCCTCAGGGAAAGCTCCATTGGAAGGTCAAGTGTAACGACATCCCCGTTATTCCATGTCCTTTGAATCATGGCATATTTTCCTGATTCAGGTTTCTCGGATTGTGCCACTCCGTTGATTTTTATTGTTCCTTTTTTACACCAGGAGGGAATGCGTAAATAAAGCGGAAAAACAACCTTCCCGGTAGTATTTATTGTGAATTTTACCGATTCCTCAAAGGGGTAGTTCGTTACTTCTTTGATCGTTATAAGCTGATTGTCTGCGACTTTCAGGCTTGCAGCACATGCTCCGTAAAGTGCGAATGCAACACCATTATCTGGAGTTGCCAGCGCCAGATGCTCCACATAATAGGGCCACCCCTGCGAATGGTTATGCTGGCAACACCGGCTGCTAAAAGGATTCATCGCCAGAAAAGGACCCGAGTTCTCAATGCCGGGACTATGATTTTTTGAGTCACTGACCACTTCGTTTGGGCAGGTGATATAACGCAATCCTTTAAAGTCAGGAAGTACGGCAGCAGGATATGAATTAAAGGCGACATCCTCTGCATGTTCCGCCCAGAAAGGGTCACCGGTTATCCGGAGCATGATCTCATCGGAGGACATTTGCTCGACAAATCCACATGTTTCGGTCCCCTGGCGCGGGTCGATATAACCCATTCGGGCATTCTCATCTGCTCCGTACATACCACCCGGAACCTGTCCAAAGATCCTCCGGATTAAATTATGCGCATTATACGAGGCCTGAACCATTGCCGGGTCACCGGTTTGCATCGAATAGGTCGCAGGTTCCCGAAAGCATTGCGCTACATTTACATTATGCCAGTTTGGAAGTGTTGACTCATCCATCCAGTTGGCAGTATTCTTGTGGATTTTATTTCCCAGATCAAGCAGAAACGGATCTCCCGTAATATTATAAAGCCAGTAAACACTGAACAGATTATCACCTCCACGGCTGTTCTCCCAGTAATCTTTGAGGAAATCGGCATCGGGTACAGTAAGTTGCCACTTAAAATAGCTAGACATCAATGAAATGACCCGTTTGTCTCCGGAGTATTCGTAATACGATTGCAGCGCCCAAAGCATAATCATATTTGCCCATAAATCCTTCTTCCCATTCCGGATCGTTATTGGTCCGAAATAGCCATCGGGCTGCTGACTCTTGAACACCGCCTCCAGCCAAATCTTCGTTTCTGCAATCATTTTGGGATCGTCGAGAATATAGGCCAGGTTTCCGTAACCCTTGAGCCAGTAGGGGACTTCTTCCCATCCGTTCTGACCGCCGGTGTTGAGCCAGGCATTATCCTTTTTATTGAGCCAGGCACTAATCTCGCCAAGATGTCCCGTGAGTCCGTCACGCTGCAACTCCAGGTATTTCTTCAGCCATCCTTCCGGTTTAACTGCCGTAACCGGAAGTTTTATAAAGTGAAGGGGGTGAAGTGGTTTTCGGTTACCGATGTAATTGACGTTTGTTGACTCAAAAGGTGGGCGATCAAGAAACTTAATTTTGGAAGGTTTATCTCCGGCAATAGCAAATATTGGACGACTTAGACTCAAAATTAAACCTATATTGAGAAGCAGCCGATTTAATTGATTTATTCTCATTTTTTCTGATTTACCCAAACCGATTTAAGCTGGAAGGATTTTATTTTTACATCTGCCAGGTCTTTATTACCTGAGATTGCCATATTGGCCGGGACTTTATCTCTATTCACAAAACATCTGGCAATCTGGACCAAACCATCGTTGGCAAAAATCTCGATGGAAGTTCTGTCGGTGATAATCCGCAATTTTATTTGATGATTGACTGGAGCAAGCGGAGCTTTGATCCCGGCTAAGTCAATCTTTTGACTTCCTAAATTATAGGATATTTTCTGTCCAAAGAGTTCTGTATTGATCACCACTGTGGTGTCTGAGGTTGCGGGTATTTTCAGGTCAAGCACCATTTCCAGATCCAGAAGATTACCGTTTAGTGCCGGCACTTTTACCGGGTTTTCCATTCCCTGAAGAGTAGCGGAGAAGTTAATTACTTTGGAGATTCGCAACTTCTCAATTTCTTTCGCCGGTTCCATAAATAATCGAATCCCTTCAGGAGTAGATCGTAGTGTCAGATTTCGTGGAACAGTAAATTGCTGATTAAAGGGCATTTTCGGATAATCGCCACCGGCCATCCAGGAGAACTGAATCCGCCGGCCATCGGATGCCGGAATATCGCTGTAGGACTGAGCCGCATAATCATTTCCTCCGTATTTTGTAGTGAAAGGGCCGCTCTCCTTGGTAAACTCCTTGCCGTTAAAACTTCCGATCAGATATTTTCCATCACCGCCCCAGAAGACCCAGCGGGAGTTTTGTTTATTACCATCGACGGGAAGTTCAAACATATCGGGACATTCGCTGCATCCCACATTTTTAATGTCGCAAACTTTTTCCCAGTTGATCAGGTTCGCTGAGGAGAACAGTGCATAATCCTGACCATCCAGGTACAATGCCATCACCCAGTGGCCGTTCTTCGGATTTGAATCCTTTGCCTTATCGCTATACCAGAATACTTTAGGATCGCGGTTTCCGCCAATCAGGTGAGGAATTACCGGATTCCCGGAATAATTGATCCAGGTCTTCCCTTCATCGAGTGAATAGTTCATCGACTGGCTAGCTTCTCCTTTCCCGCGATCTGCACCTGTCGAGGTGTGGAACAAAACGAGTGGCGGATTGGCAATCTTTCCGTTTTTATCTTTGAGTGACTTGGTTTGTAAGCCGGAGGTGTTGTTCCAATCTACCACTCCGGAACCGGAGAAGACAACCCCATTTTTATCGGGAATGACTGCATCCGCCTTCTCATTCCAATGGAGTAGGTCATTACTCGTTGCATGTCCCCAGGTCATATTTCCCCACCCTGTGCCGTAGGGATTATGCTGAAAAAAGAGGTGGTAGGTTCCTTTGTAAAAAACCAGGCCGTTTGGATCGTTTGTCCAGCCGCGACGCGGTGAGAAATGGAATTGGGGTCTGAGCTCCTCCTTATAGACCAGTGACTCATCCGATAATTCGTTTGAGGTTTTGGTCAAAGTAATCCATTTTGAATCGGGGGTCACCTTCTCGGCGGTAAGGGTAAGCTTTTTGCCGATCCATGCTCCCACTTCGAGGGTGGCATAAAAATCAGGATTCTCAGGTGCGAGCTCAACCTCGAATTCATGTTGCATCACACCGTCGACATTTACGGTTACCCAGGTTTTTGGGGCGCCGGTTTTTACAGGAACATGCACATATGTTTTACTGATCTTATTGATCTCATAAGATTGAATAGTG
>CAIXCY010000279.1 GCA_903918045.1 uncultured Bacteroidia bacterium | reverse complement strand
GCCATGGAAGTTTATGCCCGCCTTGGGATGGATGGCGAGCATTACAGGGTATTCGAATGGATGAAATAACCATTCAATTGTTCTTTATCTCTTTTTTAGAAGAAGCCCGAGAAAGGCACCTGCAAATCCTGGAATTATAGCAAGCAGGGAACCGAAGTTTTGGGTTGTTACAATCCCGTAAACGGGGATCCATCCACTCACGGCTAAAGCGGTTATCCACGGTTTTTGGGGCGAAAAATAGCCAAATAATGTAGATACAACTAAAATCATTAAAACAGAGATCCCGGTGTCATCCCAGTTTGGCCGGGAGTCAATCCAGGCTAATGCAATTCCGGAAAACGCAGTTGCGAATAATAGAATAATCGGAGTTTTTTTCATGTCTGTCTGATATTATATGCCATTAAACTCTTTCCATGTCGGATATACAAGGTCCCATTTCCAATCACCGGATGGGCAAAATGTTCTTTGGTTCCCTGCGTTATTTTGAAGGTACTAATCTCTTTTAGTCCCTCGGCAGCGGGATCAACAAGATGAATATTCCCTTTTTCATCGTAAAGGTAAACCATGCCATCTGCATAAATTGTGGAACCACGGCCAATTTTTAGTTGTTGGGTGATTCTGCCACTCTCCATATCCAGCGACATCATCTCGAGTCTCCGGTGGCCAGTTGCGATCAGACGGTTTCCGATCTGAATTACGCCCCCCATAATATTGTCAAATGGACGGGAGCGCCATACCTCCGAAATTTTCTCACCATCTTCGGATAACTTAAGTTTTACTGTACGGTTTCCATCACCGGCAACATACCAAAGATAACCGTTTTGATAGATTGGCGCGTTGGAATGGACATTTCCAATGGTATCCTGTTTATGGGTAAAAAGCAATTTCCCGTTGTCTGCATCAATCCCCAGCATTGCAAGTTCTGAGAAGGTGAGTAGAATATTGTGTTTTCCATGCTGTAAAAGCTTTGGAGAGCAGAATGCTGAGAGCTGTCCTACCCCTTTGCAATTCCAGATCAGTTTACCTGTATACCGGTTTAAGGCAACAACATTGGTGTCGGCACCACCCGGCGTACAATAAACCATCTGATCTTTCACCAATAATCCCTCTGAATATCCGAAGATTGTATTCTTTCCATGGAGGGTTGTAAAGAGATTAACTGACCATATCTTTTCCCCGTTCTCCCTTTTAAGACAAGCAATTTCACCTTTGCCTGTAGAGACATAGACCAGGTTATCAACTACCGTAGGGGCAGATCGCGAGCCTGGAAATCCCTGTTCCCATTCAGGACCATAGGGGACTTTCCAGTTGAGGTTTCCTTTAAGGTCAAATGAAAAGAGGTAAGCTGTGCTGTCGATGGACCCGGTGACAAAGAGGGCGTTGTGAGTCACCACCGGTGAACCATAACCATCACCGATTTTGTCGCTTGACCAAAGAAGCTGAGGACCATCTTTGGGCCACGCCTTGAGTAATCCGGTCGCCGGGTAGGATCCATCCCTGTTGGGCCCGCGCCACTGAGCAATCTCGGGTTGACTGGAGCAGCTGATGAATAGTAATAAAGCCGGAAAAATAAAAATAAATAGTCTCATCGTATGATTATAAAGGTGCTTTTATAAGCTTGAAATGTTCCTCCTTTTCTCCGTAGCGGATCGATAAAATCAAAAACCCGTCGGGGAGATTTGATAAGTTTATTACAGGGATTGTTTCTGAAACTGCAATTTTGGATTGACGGAGAACAACACCATTAAGACTGTAAATAGTTAAAAGACAAGTACTACCCGGGAACTGACCGAGATTGCGTATCGTGATAAAGTCGGTAAAGGGATTTGGTGAAACAGCCCATGATGGTTTTTGGAGAACCGGGACTGCGGTGTATAATTTGAGGTATTTATCGGCTTTTCCAAAATCAGGTATTCCGTAGCCTAAGAGCGAATCGGGACTGCTGTAGATGCTGGCACTTTGTTCAATGGCCTTTTTCACAAGTTTCACATCTGAATAGGGGTTGGACTGGAGCAGACAGGCTCCCATCCCCGCCAAAACAGGGGATGAGAAGGAGGTTCCGCTCGAATAGCCCGGGACTCCACCACTGGTAATCAGGAAAGTTGAGGATCCCATTGCAGCCACATTGGGTTTAACGGCTCCACCAAAGGCAGGCCCTACGGAGCTGAAAGCAGCACGAATACCGTATTTGTCGACTGCTGCAACACCAATCACATTTTCTCCGTCTGATGGGGCTATGATATGTCTCCATGGATTGTTTCCCTCATTCCCGGCGCTTGTGAAAACCAGTATCCCTTTTTGAAAAGCCATATTGGCACCTTTAGTCACTCTGGTCGTGTTTCCGTTCATGTCTGAATAGGTATGGCTCATCTGCGGATCATCGAAGGTACAATATCCCAGTGAAGAGTTGATGAGGTCGACACCAAGGCTGTCGGCTAACTCGGCTGCTGCAACCCAGTTGTCCTCTTCGATGGGGTATTCGGTAGGGGCATCTTCAGTTCTGAAAAGATAATAAGAGGCATCGGGTGCAGTTCCAAGCAATACACCTGGTTGATTTCCAGCCATACACGAAAGGACACTCGTGCCATGAGTATGTTGCAGGTAAATATCTGATGAGGGATCTACAAAGTCGCGGGTACCCAAAATCCTCCCTGCATTCCGAAGGGTATCAAACGCTGTGAGGATGTTAGCGTGGTAAAACCCTGCATCGAGTATTGCAATATGGACACCCTTTCCACGGAAACCAAGGTTATGAAGATATTCTCCATTAAGCTGAGTAAGTTGGGTAAGTGAAATTCCATAGTTTATCGGATTATAGGCGCTCTTTAACTCCTCCTCCCTAAATTTAAGAATGGTGGATTTTTTTGGCAATGCGGGTTTTGTGAGCTGAACCGATGTAACAAATGGGAATTTTGTAATTTGTTTGATCTGGGCTGTATCCGAAGTACTCACTGTTGCTCCGTTTAGCCATTTTGAAGTATGTACCAGTTTTACTCCATGACTGATTAGGCTATCGAGGTAGGTAGATGAAACTGGCAGATCGGTTTGATCTATAACAATCCCTT
Organism: uncultured Bacteroidia bacterium; assembly: GCA_903918045.1. GTDB lineage: Bacteria > Bacteroidota > Bacteroidia > Bacteroidales > Prolixibacteraceae > JAAFHB01. Next base: position 21,078 of record CAIXCY010000279.1, on the reverse strand, counting down.
GCCTCGCTCTGCGGTCGATCGCCCTTTTCGAGAGAAAATCTTCAGGATGGTTGATCTGATATAGCGTACCCGTCTTATCTTTGAACGTAATCCAATAATAATTGTTTGTGCTGGATTGGGCAGCGCAAAATTCACCAATGGTTAAAAATAAAACGAATAGAATCAGCCTTGTTTGCATAAAAATGATTCTGAATGAGTATGATATTTTATATGAATTTCGGGAACCAATACCGCAGCCCGAAGATTGGCTGTCCAAAGGTACTAAATTGATAAAGGATTTTGACGATTAAAATTAACTTAATTCATGATCATCAACAGGCGGGGGTTGCAGTTGACAGGAACAATCCGAACCTGGACTTCATACAGAAATAAGGTTTTTAAGGTTTTGTGGGGGTTGTATTTAATGGGGCACCCCCTACAAAGGATTAGGAATTAAAAATAAGGTTATTGTAGTTATTCCATGAAATTGCCGAATTGCCGAATCATTTAATTATCGAATTATCTCATTGTCGGATGGAGTGATTTATCTCGCCAACTCTTCTTTAAGGTATTTGGCAGTATACGATTGATTTAGTTTTATAATCTCCTCGGGTGACCCGCTGCACAATAGCCTTCCGCCATCCTTGCCACCCTCGGGTCCAATGTCGATGATATGGTCGGCTACCTTGATCACCTCCATATTGTGTTCAATTACAATTACAGTATTTCCCTTATCAACCAGCTTGTTGAGAACTTCAAGCAGAACGCGGATATCCTCAAAATGGAGTCCTGTAGTCGGCTCATCAAGGATGTAAAGGGTCATTCCAGTGTCTCTTTTGCTAAGTTCAGTGGCAAGCTTAACCCGTTGTGATTCACCTCCTGACAGGGTTGTCGAGGACTGTCCCAGTGTGATATATCCAAGTCCTACCTCCTGTAATGTACGCAAACGGTGGACAATTGCCGGGATACTTTCAAAGAATTCAACCCCCTGGTTGATTGTCATATCGAGTACATCGCCGATCGATTTTCCTTTAAAGCGCACTTCCAGTGTTTCGCGGTTATATCTTCTGCCATTACATTTATCGCAATGGACATAAACGTCGGGGAGGAAATTCATCTCGATAACCTTCATCCCGGCACCTTCGCACTCCTCACAACGGCCCCCCTTTACATTGAACGAAAACCGGCCAGGCTTATACCCCCTGATCTTCGCTTCAGGAAGAAGGGTGAACAGGTTTCGGATATCTGTAAAAACTCCGGTGTAGGTTACCGGATTTGAACGGGGTGTTCTCCCGATAGGGGACTGATCTACCTGTACGACTTTATCAATCAGGTCGATCCCTTCAATAGATGAGTAAGCCAGCGGATCGAGCAATGATTTGTAAAAATACTGGCTCAGGATGGGTTGCAATGTCTCGTTAATAAGTGTTGATTTGCCGCTTCCCGAAACACCGGTTACACAAATAAGTTTTCCAAGGGGAAATTCGACATCGATATTTTTTAGGTTATTCCCCGATGCACCCCTTATAATTAATGATTTTCCGTTGCCAGGCCGATGTGTGTCAGGAACTTCAATCTTTTTCTTCCCTGTGAGGTATTGGGCAGTCAACGTATTTAGCTTAAGAACCTCAGACGGAATTCCGGCTGCTACGATTTCACCGCCATGGATCCCGGCCATCGGGCCCATATCGATCAGGTAGTCGGCTTGGAGCATCATATCGCGGTCGTGTTCAACCACAACTACCGAGTTTCCGGTATCACGAAGTTGCTGCAGCGAATTGATAAGGCGCAGGTTATCCCGATGGTGGAGGCCGATACTAGGCTCATCAAGGATATAGAGGACATTGACAAGTTGTGATCCGATTTGTGTGGCCAGCCTGATCCGTTGTGATTCTCCTCCCGAAAGGGTCCCTGCCGGGCGGTCGAGTGAGAGGTAGGTAAGTCCGACATCAATCAGAAAACGGAGCCTGGTCCGGAGCTCCTTGACAACCTCTGTGCCAATCTGCAACTGACGATTGCTGAGGCGCTCCTCTATTTTTTCAAAGAAATCGGAGAGTTCGCAAATATCCAGTCTGGCTAATTCGGAGATATTCTTTCCGTCGATTTTAAAATGGAGGGGCTCCAGCTGCAACCGTTGTCCCTTGCATTCGGGACAGGCCATTGTTTTATGAAACTGGTCGGCCCACTTTTGTGCCGTCTTCGAAAGGTTGTCGCTTTTTTGGTTCAGAATATATTTAACAACCCCTTCATAGGTCATCATGTAATCGATTGAACTGCCTAGTGGAGAGTTTTTAAGCTGAATCCTTTCGCCTGTGCCAAATAAAATTGCATTAAGAGCCTCGTCAGTAATCTCTCCGACCGGTGTTTTGAGTGTAAAGCCATATTTCTCAGTCAAGGCTTCAATCTGCCAGAAGATCATTGTGTTTTTATGAGGGCCCAGCGGTGCAATTCCCCCCTTCATAATTGAGAGTGCAGGATCAGGAACCAGCTTTGCCTGATCGATTTCGGTAATCTCACCCAGGCCATTGCATTTATGGCAAGCCCCCTGTGGTGAATTAAAAGAGAAACTATGCGGAGCAGGATCATTATACGAAATACCCGTGGTTGGGCACATCAGATGACGGGAAAAAAAGCGGGTATCCCCGGACTCTGCATCGAGAATCATAATTATTCCCTGCCCGTGTTTCATGGCAATGTCAAGGGAGCTGCGAAGCCTTTTCCGGTCGCTCTCCTCGATTACCATCTTATCGATCACCATCTCGATATGGTGATTCTTGTAACGATCCACCTTATAGCCGTGCGTCATTTCGCAAATTTCTCCATCGACCCTGGCATATAAAAACCCCTTCTTCCTGATCTGCTCAAAGAGTTCACGGTAATGCCCTTTTCGGCCGCGTACAACGGGGGCAAGAAGCATTGTCCGTTTTCCGTTGAATTTTTCAAGGATCAGATTAATGATCTGGTCGTCGGTATATTTAACCATCTTTTCTCCCGTGTTGTAAGAATATGCCTCACCGGCACGGGCAAAGAGAAGTCTGAGGAAGTCATAGATCTCAGTTACTGTTCCAACGGTAGAGCGGGGATTTTTATTGGTGGTTTTCTGTTCAATGGAGATAACAGGACTAAGTCCGGTGATCTCGTCCACGTCCGGCCGCTCCATATTCCCAAGAAACGAGCGGGCATAAGCTGAGAAAGTCTCGATATAGCGGCGTTGCCCTTCAGCGTAGATCGTGTCAAAGGCAAGTGAGGATTTACCACTTCCACTTAAACCTGTAATCACGGTGAGCTGATTACGGGGTATTTCAACACTTATATTTTTAAGGTTATGCTCCCGCGCTCCCCTTATTATGATTTTTTCTTCTCCGTCCATCAATAGCTACTCTCTGTTACAGCAAAAGGGTTCAATTATAGTGCACCGGTTTTTTCGGCAAAAACAAAACTACGGTAATTCCCGGTATCAGGTATCTTGAAGGTATACGTTTTATTCTTCGGATTTTTCAGATAAGTCTGCCTTAACCAGGGATTAAATTGTTTGAACAACTTATAATTAATGTTGTTGGAACGGGCAAAGTCAGTAAAATTTTTAATACTGCCATCTGTTGTTACGTTATTCACCGGAATAATTGGGTATTTTTCTTCTTCGCTGACTATGAAACCGTATTTAAGCGGATCGCCAATCACCAATTTAAGGGCCAGAATCCTGAAAATATACCTGGATGTCTCTTCGTTTAACAGCAGATCGTAATAATTGTTGCTGTTTTGTGCAGTAACCTGTCGGTTTACACCGCTTATTCCTGCATTATAGGAGGCTGCGACCATTGTCCAGTTGCCATATTTAGCATAAGAATTTTTCAGGAACCGGCATGCCGCTTCTGTTGCTTTTTCGATATGGCACCTTTCGTCTACCTCGTCATTTACTTCAAGTCCGTTTTCGATCGCCGCAGTTTTCATAAATTGCCAGATTCCCACTGCGCCGGAGGGGGAGATAATCTTGTCCAGAAAACCGCTTTCAGCTAACGCAAGGAATTTGAAATCCTCGGGGACCTGATTCTGCTTCAGAATTGGCTCAATAATCGCAAAATAGCGTTTCGTTTTTTTGATATAAAGCAATGCCTGGGAATGAAAATTTGCGACACTAAGCATTTCTCGATCGAGTGATTCCCGTACATCAAAGTTTGCCAGCGGAACAGGTTCATTAGCAAATTCGAGTTTTTCAGGAAGCGGAACTGAAGTGAAAAAAAGCTCGCGTGACCCGACATGAGTTTCAGGAGAAGGTGATTGAACCGATTCCGAGTGGGAACAAAAAAATAGACCGCCAATGATCACACAAAATGCAACAATTGAAAGTAAGAACAATAATTTCGACGGAATCAATTTATTTTTGACGGAGTTTAAATCTTTCATATATCGTACTAATAAGCCCGCAAAGTTAATTGATTCTCAGTTCTAATCCAATTGATCCAAACAATCTCAATTAAAACTATAGGTGAGACCAGTAGATATTTCCAGTTGATTTGGTTTGAAGTTCACGGAATTATTCGCGTTTAAAGAGCTCAGATAATGCTTAAGCCTTGGTTCCACTGTGAATGTTATGCGGTTGGTGATCTCATAACCAAACTCAAGGCCTGCAGTACCAGAATAGACCATATTGCGCAAATTCGAAGTTTCTCCAGTCCCGATGTAATTGCCATTTCCCGAAAGGATTGCCTTATTCTGCAGGAGCATCCCGGCACTTAAACCACCCGTCAGACCAATATTCAACTTACTTCTGATCAGTTTATAGGTTGCCCTGAGTGGAATTTCGACGAAATTGATCGTTTGTTTTAATACTGTTTGATCCGAATAGATTCGACCATCATCGGACTGGTTGTTTGAATTTAGTTCCGAAACGACAATATTTCTGTCTGTATTATGCAGAGTTACCTTTCCGGCAGGGGTATTTGCAAGGATCGCCTTCCCCGGTTGATTAAAAAAGGGAGCCACCCCAATGAAATCGATGTTTCGTGTCGACTGGCGGATTGTATTATAGACTATTCCGGACTTTACAGTAAGTCGTTTGTTTAATTTATAACCCGCCACGATACCAGCAGAAAATGTATTTTCGGCGGTAGTATTTTGCCTGGAAGTGGTTATTGATGTATTTGAACTTCCAATTTGTCCGGTAATAGCCCCCTGACTCGTATAAACCGGGGCAAATTCGGCCTGCAAACTCCATCCAGTACTTTTGCTTTTGGGATAGTCTACGGTAGTTACCTTCGATCTGCCTGACTCAAAGAATGTCTTAGGAACGGTTGTTGCAGTCTTTCTAACCGTTGTGGTAGACGGTAAACTATCATTACTGACTTTTTCCGTGATCCATGCAGCGATTTCCTTAACTGTGTTGAGGTTTTGTTCCAGTTTATCAAGGAGCTTGATTCCCGAATCAGGAAGTACCTTCTCCTTATCCATTTTTGTAGTTAAAGGTTCATGAATATTCAAAATTGCGGCATTGGGAGCAAATGCAGCAAGAGAGGCAATTTTAGAACCTTTGGATTGATTCTCTTCTGAATTGGAGGGTGATTGCACTTTCCCTTTGGAATCTTCGGAATTAACATTAACCAGAGACCCATTATTCTTAATTTCGGCTTGTTGAGTAATTGTATTTTGGAATGTGTTTTTTTGTGTTGTAGTATTTTGAATCCACAGCCCGGCAGCCAGGGCAACGACTATCACAGCCGCCGCCGCAACTGATCTTTGTAAAACATGAAAGCCCCGTTCCCGTTTTTGAAGCCGAACCTCAATATTGGTCCAGGCAGAGGCTGGTGGAGTCTTCTCGTATTCTCCAAGCTTCCTGCGAAATAACTGGTCTATATCGTTGTTCTCAGTTAACATAGTGTGGTTGAGACTGTATTTTTTTCCAATCCAAAATTTTCAATTACTTTCTTTTGAAGGATTACCCTTGCCCTGGACAAATTAGATTTAGAGGTTCCTTCATTAATTTCCATAATTTTTGCAATCTCCTGATGTGAATAACCTTCAATGGCATACAGATTAAAAACCATTCTGTAGCGGGGAGGAAGTTCCTGAATTATCTTTAACAGATCATCTGCCGAAATAGCCGAAAGGGTCTCTTCCGAAAAGTGAAGACTTTCAAAAACCATCATATCTTCCACGGGAAAGAGCTGATTGGTTTTCCTGAATTTCTCCAGTGATGTATTCACCATAATGCGCCTCATCCAACCTTCAAACGACCCCTTGAAACCATACTGAGCAATTTTTGTGAAAACACGAATAAACCCATCGTGCAGATTATCTTCTGCTTCTGCTGCATCTTTGGAGTAATTCAGACAAACCCCATACATCTTTGGTGCAAATTGATTGTACAGGATTGTCTGAGCCTTCCGGTCTCCCGACACACATTTTCGGATGGTTTCTTCGAGAATATTCACAAATCGTTTTTAGATAGAACACAGCAAAAATCAGGCCCGAAGGAACATCAAAAAAGGGATCAATACTTTTAAAATATGTTAAAGAACAGAAAATAAACTTATACCGGTGTCTTATTAGTCAGGTTGTCCCGGTTCGCGATTCTTTTTCACACCATGGAAAAGGTTAATTTCAGAGATAAGAAGTGATAAGTGTCAAATTGGTTGCGTTTTTTAAAAAATAAATGCAACTTTATGAAGACTAAATTCATCTATGAGTTGTTCTTAATTAACCAGTCGTAAAGGTCACCAAATATTCTTACCAAAATGAAAACAAAATTTGTCCTTATTATCGTTAGTGTTGTACTCATCGCTGTGGGCTGTTCCCATAGTGTTATTCCCGATCCGGCACCTCCTGATATTGTTTTGACGCAGAAGTCACTAAGCCTTGTAACTGCAGGTAATTCATTTACATTTAATTTGTTGCATAAAATTCCGGATAGCCAGGGGCATAATGTAATGGTCTCTCCTTTAAGTATATCCCTTGCTTTATCGATGACGCTTAACGGTGCTCAGGGTACGACCCAAAGCGCAATAATTGAAGCACTGGGACTAAATGGATTAAGTGTTGATGAGATCAATCAGATTTATTTAGATCTTGTAACAGCGTTAAAAAATGCAGATTCCAATGTGGCTATGAATATTGCCAATTCGATTTGGATCCGGAAAGGTTATTCAGTGTTGCAACCTTTTATCACAGTAAATCAATCCTATTATGAAGCCCAGGTGCAAACTCTTGATTTTGATCAGACTGCATTAGTGGTGATCAATGATTGGGTTAACCTGAAAACTAACGGGAAGATTCCTAAAATTCTCGACAAGATTTCAGCAGAGGAAATAATGTTTCTGATCAATGCAATCTATTTCAATGGTAAGTGGGAAGTTCAATTTGAAAAGTCGAACACACAGAATGGCCCTTTTACACTTGTTGCAGGAGGTACGGTTGATGTTCCTTTTATGAAGATTAAAGAGCGATTCGGTTTTACAGAGCAAGCGGGATACCGGGCCATAAAAATGCCTTACGGACGCGGAAAATTTGAGATGGTAATATTGCTTCCCGACTTAGGTCATTCCGCAGATCAGCTTATGAACCAGATGGACCCATCCGTATGGACAGCTCTTAAAACAGCGTTGACGGTTAAAAGCTCGGTCGATGTCTGGTTGCCCCGTTTCAAGTTTAGCTGGGAGAGTGATCTGAATGATATTTTATCATCCCTGGGTATGGCTGTAGCATTCTCCACAACGGATGCCAATTTCTCAAAAATCAATGCGACCGACCAGCTCTATATTACCAAGGTTAAACACAAAACCTATATTGATGTTAATGAAGAGGGAACAGAAGCCTCGGGAGTCACTTCGATAGGAATTGGCCTTGAAACTGCAGCTCCAGCGGGACCTGAACTACATGCAACGCGGCCATTCCTTTTCTTTATAACAGAGGAGGATACAGGGGCAATATTATTTGCAGGAAAAGTGGAAAATCCTTTGCTTTTGAACTGATCGGCAACGACATGAGATTTAACCATGTAAATTTTGTCCACATGAATCAAAAAATCATCAAGATAGCTATTTTGTTGTTCTTTAGCAATCTGCTGGCGTGGTCATGTCACGATCCTTTGATTGAAGTAAAATCGGGGAGTTACTATTTTCAATACGAATATATTAATCATGCCTGGGGATTCAATCATTTTGGTTTCATAATCACCCCGGCTGGTGAAATGTATACTTACAATAGTAAGACCCCCTGGGCTTTCTCCGAAAACGGATTATTATCCGCTGATTCATTGCGAAATAATCTGAAAGCTTCGTTAAAGAAGGATACCACGATTAACGCTACAGAAATGGAAAGTTATCAGCGTCTTGCAACTTCTGTAATTAGTGGAAAAATTTCAGAACATTTAATTCGCGGTGCCGATATGGGTGCTAATATTTGCAAAATCATTGTTCCCGACTCTATAAATAGTTATCGTGAAGTTATCCTTTCACATACGGGAGATGTGGAATTTCATAATCTTGCTCCCGAAGCTTCAGTTATTGCGGCATGGTTGACCAAAATGGTTCACTAATTTAAGGAATGCGGTAGGGGCACAAGATTTTACCCCCCTACCGCTTATCCTTACATTGTATCCTTCCCGGAAAATCTTAGCTTTGTCCAAAATAACGTTATGGGAGCAATTTTTCAACAGATTCTTAGCTGGTATATGGTTCATATTACCTATTGGACCGTTTTTTTACTGATGACAATCGAAAGTACAATTATTCCTTTCCCTTCCGAACTTGTTATCCCACCTGCAGCCTTCAAGGCAGCTAATGGAGATATGAACATTTTTCTTGTCATATTTTCAGGATCAATGGGTGCCCTTTTCGGATCATTAATTAATTATTTTGTTGCGAAGTGGCTGGGGAATAAATTGTTAATGAAATTTGTCAATACACGTCTGGCCCATCTGATGATGGTTGATCAGGCTGCAATCGAGAAAACAGAGCAATATTTCTTGAAAAATGGAAAGACTTCCACATTAATCGGAAGGCTGATCCCAGGAATCCGTCACCTGATTTCAATCCCTGCAGGTCTTGCGAATATGAAATTGAAGGATTTTATCCTCTATACGGTTATTGGTGCAACAGCCTGGAATGTTATCCTGGCCACATTAGGCTACTTTTTCTATTCACAAAAAGAGCTTCTGGACCGGTATTATAAAGAATTAATCGTTGTCATTCTGGTCGTTGGTGGGATTTATGTTTTATACCTGCTATACAAAGCGTTTAAGAAGAGCAATGGCGTTAAGGTCTGATTATTGGGGTAATCTGTTCTAAACAGGTATTCAAATCGAAAGATCTTAAGTACCACCGTAATAAAAATAAAGGTGAAGCCTTGTCATAGCTTCACCTTTATAAGAGTCTTCTCCCCAAAAATCAGGATAAATATTTAATCTAATCCGGAGTCCACTGATTTATTTTTCCTTTATCTTCTTATGGCAGTAATTCCGTAAGTTTCTTTGACAAATCCTCTGGTGAAAGGTTTTTTGCGATTATTTTGCCCTCTTTATCCAGCAGAATTGTACTTGGAATCGTCCTTATTCCATATTTTACTGCGGCTTCGTTTTGCATATATTTAAGGTCCGAGACGTGGTGCCAGGATAGCTGATCATCGGCTATGGCTTTAATCCAGGCTGCTTTATCGCGATCAAGCGATACTCCAAGGATATCAAATCCTTTGCTTTTAAAAGTATTATAAATTGCAACAACATTTGGATTTTCCTTGCGACAAGGCTGGCACCAGGATGCCCAGAAATCGATAAGTACAATTTTCCCGCGTAACGACGAAAGGGAAAGTGGTGTTCCTTCGGGAGTATTCATTTTGAAATCGGCAGCGACAACGCCTACATCTGTAATTCTCAATTTATCGGCAATTTTCTTAAGCTCATCCACATAGATGGAACCTTTAATCGAAGGATCAAGAAATGCGATCAGTGTATCGATTTGATGTGCAGTCATCTCCTGAGACATTTGACTTAGAATGATCAAAGGAGACACTGTCGATTTAGGATGTTGTCGAACAAAGTTCTTTACATACACTTTTTGGTTGCCCATCATCGCCTCATAATCGATCTGAGCCCTTTTCATCTCATCTTCATTACCACTCTGCCGGGCTAAATTATATTTCTGCTGAAGCCCCTGTGTCTCTCTTGCGATATTTTTCAGCTCTTTTTTGAGGATTGAAAATTCATCGTTTGATTTGGAACCTTGCACTTCGGTGCTATTTAAACTATCCATTGAGGTTGTTAACGAAAGGGTTCCATTTTCAGCAAAAAACTGTGCAACAATCGTTTGAGGAGGAATTGATATGACGCGTAACTCAGGGAGGTCACTCTTCCCTTTGAGTTCAAATTTACCTTTTACAATACTGGCAGAGTCTTCAGCAATCCACTTTCCGTTGGCGAATTTCATTAATTTGATAAAACCATTCTCTTTTCCCTTGATTTCTCCTTTGACCACATATCCCTTAGGTTTCGAACAGGAGAAAAGTGTTGCAAATGCAATGATAATAATTAGAAAATTTCTCATTAGATTATAATTTACAGTGATTTTAGAATAAGCTATTCAATAGAGTTGGCAAAGGTATTAAAACAATTTAACTGGCAAATACTTAGTTATTCATTTCCAACCGATTTGAAATAGGTTGCCAGTAATTCATGGGCAGCGATAAAGGAGCTCATCGCATTGCCCAGTACGAGTTTTTCATAATGGGGAAGCCGGGGTTTAATCAGATGGTTATGGTAGAAATTATATCTAAGTGTTTCGTTGATTGTTTCATACATCCAGTAACTTGCTTGTTCGCTGCGCCTGTTTTGAAAGTAATTATTCGCTTTTGTCGTTGTTATATAGTCAGTTACAGTGTCCCATACTTTAGTTATGCCATTGTTTTCAAGGGCTGAGCAGGTTAGAACGGGGGGATTCCATCCGGAACCTGTTGGGGGGAAAAGATGCAAGGCATTGCGAAACTGCGCCGCAGCGAGATTTGCCTTCTCGAGGTTGTCTCCATCTGCCTTATTTATAAGTATTGCATCGGCCATCTCCATAATCCCGCGTTTGATCCCCTGAAGCTCATCCCCCGCGCCGGCAATCTGAATCAGAAGGAAGAAGTCAACCATTGAGTGGACGACGGTTTCCGACTGACCTACTCCAACGGTTTCGATAAATATGGTACTGAAACCTGCTGCCTCACATAAGATTATAATTTCGCGTGTTTTTCGTGCAACACCTCCGAGCGATCCCGCTGCCGGACTTGGCCTGATATAAGCATTGGGATCAGACGAAAGTTCCTCCATACGGGTTTTATCACCAAGGATAGAACCCTTTGAGCGCTCTGAACTTGGATCGATTGCAAGAACCGCCAGCTTGCCTCCACTGCCAGTAATCTGTTTGCCCAGCGCCTCAATAAATGTGCTTTTACCTGCCCCTGGTACACCTGTTATCCCGAGTCTGACAGCGTTCCCTGCATGTGGAAGGCATTTGATGATTATCTCCTGTGCTACTTTCTGATGATCGGGTTTGTTGCTTTCTACAAGCGTGACCGCCTGGCTTAGGATCGTTATATTCCCCTTCAGGATTCCGTTAACATATTTATCGGGTGATAGAATCTGCCGTTTCCCCTTTTTGAGAAATCGCTCGACGGAGTCGGCATTCACAGCTTCCGGCTTTTCAATTCCTGCATTTACATTAAGTCCTATATATTTTGGATCGTTCTCCGGATGATTGTAACTCATACTTTGGGGTATTTGTTTCTAATTAGGCTTTTAGGCTTTAGACTTTTAGTAACTCCCTGAAAAGAGAACCATCCTGTCCAAACCATGGTTGTGCAACAGATTTTTTAATGTTATCTAATCGTTTATAAACTGATAAATTAACTGGCAGGATTGCGATTCCCTAAATGCCTGTCGTCTAATAGTCTATTAGCCATCGATGTTACTTTTTTACCGTCCCGATTATCCTTAACAAGGTCGTCGAATGGGCCGGATCATTTGAAATAACGGTAATTATTTTGTTTTGCATTCCCACCTTCTCATGCGAATCAAAGGAGACCTTCATTTCGGTAGAGCCACCCGGAGGAATCGTATTGGATGAAGGTTTTCCTGTAGTACAACCACATGAGGCGGTCACACTGCGAATGATCAATTCCTTTTTCCCTTTATTCATTACTATAAACGTATAATCCACAATCTTTCCTTCTGGAATCTCCTTAAAATCAAATACTCTGCTGTTATAGTCAATTCGCGGAGCATTTTCCAGATCGCCATCGCTTAGTTTTGAAAAATCTTCTTCAATGGTGGCGCTTACCTTTAAAGCATCGTTATATTTTTCTTCGCCGTTAAACGAAAGATAAATTCGGTTGGCAGAAAACCCATATTCCGGCTTCTTTGTAGCATCAAAGGTGATCAGGAATATCCCCTTTGATTGTGGTTTCAGCACTTCCGGAATCGTTTTTATGGTAATATGGGGAGGGATAATTTTAAAATTGACAGATAAAGGAGAATTCCCAGGGTTGTAGATCCTGATCGTATCGCTCTTTATTTCATGATCCTTAATTCTGACAAACGATAATTCTTCCGTAGAAAGCCAGATCTTTCCAAAATCAACGGGGTAGAGATCTTTCGTGTTGAGGGCTTTAGGGACAACCTCACCGGAGATCGTTAAGACCCTGACTGTTTTTGGTATATTGGCCATTACTGTTATGCTTTTAGCAAAGGCGCCTGGCCGCTGCTCCGGGTTATATGAGACTTTGATAAACCCCGTTTTCCCCGGCAAGACCGGTTCCTGGCTCCATTCAGGGGTTGTGCACCCGCATGATGCTTCAACTCCTTGTATGATTAGGGGAATTTTACCCGTGTTGGTGAAATTGAAGTTAAAATCGGCTGCACCCGCCTCTTCTTTTATCTTTCCGAAATTATGATCCATCTTAACAAACTGAATCTCGGCAAATGGCTGGGCATTTAAGCTCTGAAGAGAAGTCGCAAGCAGCAAAACGACGAGGATTCCAATTATTCTATTCATTTACCCTTTTTAAATAGTTCAGTCACTTTGTTGATGAGCAAGCCGGATAACGCTCCGATAGCCCAAATCGTTAAAAAATCGGCGGTCCTGATCGTTGACGAAGCCGGATTTGTGCGATAATTTGCAATGCATAATAACAGCAGGATTAAAGGCCCAACCAGACCATGGTATTTTTGTCCATCGGGTGATATTTTTAATGTAATGCTGTTTAAAGTGATAAAGCATGTTATTCGTCTCCAAAAAGGACTCCCATATTTCTTGCTTTCTTAATAAGCAGGTGGTTTGGATCGACCAGGCTAAGTTTGCCGCCGACCTCTTCAAGCGGAACAGCGCTTAACACATCGCCGTGAATGGCAACCATCTGTCCAAATTTTCCTTTTGCGATCAGCTCAGCGGCAAAGGCGCCATAACGGGTAGCAAGAATCCGGTCCATCGCTGAAGGGGAACCTCCCCGCTGAACATAGCCTAAACGGGTTTCGCGCGCCTCTATTTTTGTGAGTTGTTGAATTTTACTTACAAGATAGGAGGCCGCAGACATATTTTCGGGTTTGGAGATCCCCTCTGCTACGACAACAATTGCTGAAACTTTCCCTTTCGAAAACCGCTCTTCAATTGTTTTGCACACTTTGGTTATGTTGTATTCTATTTCAGGGATCAGGATAATGTCGCCACCTCCAGCAATGCCGGCATAGAGTGCAATCCACCCTGCATTATGTCCCATCACTTCGATAACCATTGCCCGCTGGTGCGAATTGGCGGTAGAGTGAAGCCTGTCAATTGCTTCTGTAGCAATGCTTACTGCCGAGTCAAACCCAAAAGTGAGGTCTGTTCCGAAAACATCATTATCAATAGTCTTGGGAATGCCTATAACATTGAGCCCTTCTTGTGAGAGCAAATGGGCGGTCTTCATCGTTCCGTTTCCACCGATACAAACCACGCAATCGAGACCGAGTTCTTCGTAATTTTTCTTAATCAGACCTGGTTTGTCGTTATGGGTTAACCCTTTCTCAAGTTTGAACGGTTTTTCACGCGAAGTTCCGAGAATTGTTCCGCCAAGGGTAAGGATACCTGAAAGTTTCTGTTCATCCAATTCCACAAAATCTTTTCGGATTAATCCACTGTAACCGGCTGTAAATCCGATAACTTCCATTCCATATTTGACAATTGCGGTTTTTCCAACCCCTCGTATGGCTGCATTTAACCCGGGACAGTCGCCCCCGGCAGTTAGAATTGCGATTTTTTTACCCATAACGCTGCTTCTGTTAATTTTTGATCGGTTTGAGAATTTTGAAATTAAATATTGCAAATCTAATACATATTTAGCCTGCCCCATTTTTACAATGCCCATTTTATTGTAAATTTGAATCAATAATTGAACGGTCACTGTGAGGTGTTCCTCTGCAAACCTTAACCATACATGGTTTTCAATGGTTTCAAATTGTATTATTAAATGAACATGATGAATAAGTTGAATGTTTTAGCAGGAATTTTTATTCTCCTGGGAGTAGGGTGCCGGTCCGGGATTAAAAAGGGTGGGGCAGATTCTGTGACTTCAAAGAATTCGTTGAAAAATGTGGAGTGTTGTGAAAAAGGTCCGCTTAATCAGTTGACTGATGCTGAAAAAGCGCAGGATTGGCTCCTTTTGTTTGATGGTAAAACGACCAACGGGTGGCGCGGATACAACAAAAAGAACTTTCCATCCGCCTGGATCGTCGAGGAGGGTGCCCTTAAATGCCGGAGCGATTCCGGCAGGGGAGAGAGCGGTAGAGCAGATGGGGGTGACCTTGTTTATGCGGGTCAACGCTTCTCTAATTTTGACCTCCGTCTGGAATGGAAAGTTTCGGAAGGGGGAAATTCCGGGATATTCTATTTAGGAAAAGAGGTGGAGGGATGGCCTCTCTATAAAAGTGCCCTCGAGATGCAGGTGCTCGACAATGTAAAAAACCCTGATTCCTTTAGGGGTAAAAATGGAAATCGTAAGGCAGGTTCCCTTTATGATATTATTCCCGCTAAACCTGAAAATTCGAAGCCGGCCGGCGAATGGAACTCTATAGAGATTATTTGCGATCATGGTAAAGTGGTCCACCGCCAAAATGGGGTGGCCGTTTTGGAATATGAACTTTGGACGCCCGAGTGGAAAGCCTTGGTAAGCAAATCAAAATTTAACGGGCTGAATCCCGACTGGGAAAATATTGCCAAAGAGGGTGTTATCGGATTGCAGGACCATGGGAGTGATGTATGGTTCAGGAATATTAAAATCAGGGTTTTAGAGTAACCGCGTTATTGAATTTCATCACTCACAAACAGGATATATCTGCGAAGAGAGAAGCTTTTTCAATTGGATGAAAGCAATGAACAACAACAATAAGAATAGTTGAATTCAGAAAATCAGTCTGTTAGTAATTTTATTGAATCGGTTGGCTTAAATTTAGATCAATTTAAGCATAAAATCCAAAAGAATTTTGAAAATTTGCAGTCGGAATACTATATTCCCGGTTGATCTGAAGGATATCTGATTTATTAATTTTCAATCCATTTACAAATTAAAATGTTTATATCGATGAAAAGTACACTTTTGATTTTATTTGTTTCGGTTGTTTTGGGTTTAAACTGCAATGCCGCTCCACAAAAGAAGGAGGGTGATAAGGCAAGCGCCGCACTAAATTCCCTTACTGAAAAAGAGGTGAAAACAGGCTGGATCCTGCTGTTTGATGGTAAAACAACAGAGGGGTGGCGTGGATACAACAAGACAAATTTCCCTTCTGACTGGAATATTGAAGACGGAGCAATTCATTTAAAGGGTTCTGGAAATGGTGAGGCAGGCTCTGTGAATGGGGGAGATCTGGTTTATGGCCGAAAATTTGCAAATTTCCATCTGAAGATTGATTGGAAGATCTCCGATGGCGGAAATTCGGGTATCTTTTACATGGCACAGGAGATCCCTGGGAAAGAGATCTGGAGAACTGCCCCTGAATTCCAGGTTCTCGATAATGACCGTCATCCCGATGCCATGCTTGGTAGGGACGGCAATCGTCAGGCGGGTTCTTTATATGACCTGATCCCTGCCAATCCACAAAATACAAAGCCTGCAGGTGAATGGAACAGCGCTGAAATTCTCTCATACCAGGGTACAATTATCCATTTTCAAAATGGGGTGAAGATTCTTGAATACCACCTCTGGACTCCGGAGTGGAATGCACTGGTAGCTGACTCAAAATTCCCGACTTACAATCCCGACTGGGCAAAGGTTGCCAAGGAAGGCTTTATCGGACTTCAGGATCATGGTAATGATGTCTGGTATCGTAACATAAAGCTTCAGGTGAAATAAACTATTTCAGAAAGCATACAAAGAAGCCGGCTCCATTTTTTGGGCCGGCTTCTTTTTTTAAGATCCTGTAAAAAACTGAATTCTTTAGGCTTCTAAAGAATTATAAGTCTTGCATATTCTACGCAACGGTGATGTTAAATAAATTTGACTATGCGTGATTTGCGCAGTGCCGGTTGGAAATCAAATACTGGATCCATTAATTGCGCAAGCTCCATTCAGGACCATTTCCGCATTGCGTAATATCTGCAAGTCGGGTTGTAAAATAGTTCTTTCCTGCGTGTCTGATGCAAAGCCAGCCAGACTTTTAGTGGGGATAAAATTCGCCACATTCATTGGGCTTGTTTATTTGCCCTTTTTCTGGTGATTATAAAAACCGCGAATGCAATTCGCGGGACCCGGCTGTTCGCGCAAATGGCCTCAATCGTTATGATCCTGATTTTAGTTTACTTTTTCTGTAAACCTATTTCAGGACTAGACACCCTTTCGCCCTTTCGCCCCTTCGCGCCCTCGTATGAGTCGTGCCCCCGGAAAGAGGTGCCGTCGTCTCCGTGCTTTCACTAAAGCCGAAGCATCATTCTTCAGGTGAATACCCCGATTCATTAAGAATCCTTTGATAGTCATTATTTGCCATCAGCTCAGGAAGTGTAGTCCCGGGATTTTTTTTCATATAGCTTTTCACGATTTGCCACCCGATCCAGATTCCGGCTCTTCCAGGTGAATCGGGACTGAAAATCGAGGTGAACGGAGCCGGATTGATTAAACGGACGATATTCATTCGCTCCGAACTAAAGAGTAGTTTGTGCTCAACCAGGTAGGTCCACATCGCCGATTCATTTTTTTTACACCACTCAAGTTTCTCAGGCTGATATCCTATTTTCAGCTGATCGGGTTCATCCGGAAACATTGCATCCAGAAAGTAGATCATCTTACCTTGATAGACCATCTGTGACAGCATATTGTCATTCGCCTCATTATAGAGGAACTCAGAGACTCCCCAGGCATACAGCACATCTGTCGGAATTTTTGCAGCGCACATGTTTTCCCTCTTGTATGCAGGAAGTGCAAGGTTCCTGTAAAACGGACAATCGGCTCCAAGATAATTATCAAGACTTATTCCTATGGCATCGGTTGTCATAACGACAGACTGATTAAAACCGGAGATGATTGTGATGACCTCCGGGATTCTTTTGTCAGGAAAATAGTACCTGTAATGGCGGAACCCCTCCTCAAGAGGTTTTTGAATAGAGGTCAGGTTATTAAAAACGGAGTCTATTTTCTGGCGTGAAAATACCCTTACGGAATCGCTGAGAAATGTGTTGAGATAGCCCGAATACATCGGATCGGTGGGGTCACCCAGAGCGAGGACGTTCTGGTTATAGGCATCAAAGAACGATCCATACTTTTGTTTTAACTCAGGAATCTTTGTGGTCAGATTATCCGGGGTAACCTTAAATAGATCATGGTCGAGCCTTTTCAATGACAGGTTTAAGTTGATACCCGAAACATCAACCTTCAACGGGTTTTTTTGACAGCAGATCAGGATTAATACAAGGGGTAGCAGCGATAAAACTTTAGACATGGAACTACACTTTAAATTTTGATTATATTTGTTCGATTGATTGGTGTAAAAGTATAAAATGAGCGGGACAACCATATTTAAATTTCAGGGAATATGAAAAGACTCATACTGTTATTTATTTTTTCAGGGGTTATGCAACTTACGTATGGTCTGAAGCGCTATGACCTAACTTTTATTGCCAGCCCTCAGGTCTCCTGGATGACCTCCGACGGAAAACATATCCGCAATGGTAGCGGATTTCTGGGATATGGCTATGGTATTGAAGGGGATATCTTCCTTCATTCGGATAGTTATATGATTATTACCGGGATGACCGTGAGTACTGATGGGGGTTCACTGATCTACAACAGACCGATGCAGATTAATGGAACACCTGTACATGTTGGTACCTCGGTTCAGTACAGAATGACCAATCTGGAGGTCCCGTTAGCTTTAAAGATGCGAACCCGGAATTTTAACCGGCTCCGGTATTATGCTCAATTTGGTGTGACCAACTGGATTAATATTAAATCATCTGCTACAAGCAATAATCCCACTTTTCAGGAGGTAGCTGCCAAGCATCAGATCCGGTTTTTTAACATTGGTCTTAATATTGGTGCAGGAATGGAATATGATCTTGGGCGGGGCAATGCTTTATCAGCAGGTGTGATTTATTCAGATGGATTTAGTGATTTGACCAAAAATCCGGGAATACGGGAAAACACCTCCTTAAATGTCATGCGCCTGCGGTTAGGTTTTGTTTTTTAAAAAATAGTTACATGAAGATTGCACTTGCTCAGTTAAATTATCACATTGGGAATTTTGAAGCAAACAGGGAACAGATTATACAATGTATTGAGAATTCGAAAGTGCAGGGAGCTGATCTGGTCGTCTTTTCTGAATTGGCAGTATGTGGTTATTATCCAAATGATTTACTTGAACGGCGCGAATTTATCGACAGATGTACCGAATCGGTCAATCGGATCGCAGAACATTGCTTAGGAATAGCGGCATTAGTCGGCGCTCCAAGTATAAATCATTCACCCAATGGAAAAATGCTTTTTAATTCTGCATATTTCCTGAAGAATGGAGCCATCGAGAGCATTCACAGTAAAACACTCCTCCCAACCTACGATGTTTTCGATGAGTACCGCCATTTCGAACCCAATCGCGACTTTAACCTGATTGAGCTTAACGGGTTAAAATTAGCCGTTACAATTTGTGAAGATCTCTGGTATAATCAGCCGGTATTCAGCGCTTTTGGGCGGGAAAACCTCTACTCCTTATGCCCGGTAGCCGAATATTGCAAACAACATCCTGATCTGATTATCAATCTGTCGGCTTCCCCTTTCTCATACAATCAGGCGAAACTCAGAAAAGATATTCTGCTTGATAACGCAAAAAAATATAGCATCCCAATCATTTATGTGAATCAGGTGGGTGCCCAGACTGAACTGATTTTTGATGGAGGATCATTGTTTGTAGACGAAAAAGGGAAGATTGTCAGGGAGATGGCCTACTTTTCCCCCGATTTCACAATTATTGATACTAACCAAAGGGGTAATAAACAAATTGTTCAGGCAGATACTGAAACAGTTGCAAAAATATATGAGGCCCTGGTACTGGGGATTCGTGATTATTTTCAGAAGACCGGATTCAAGACGGCGACACTGGGTCTCTCCGGGGGAATCGACTCAGCCGTTACACTCGCTTTGGCAGAAAAAGCGCTTGGTGCTCAAAATATTCATGTGTTGTTAATGCCCTCAAAATTCTCTTCCGGTCATTCGATTGACGATGCAGTAAAGTTGGCAGATAACCTTGGTGTGAAATACGATATTCTCAAAATCCATCCCATTGTGGATGCATTCGATCAGACGCTTGAACCGGTCTTTATGGATAGGGCGAACGATCTGGCGGAAGAAAATATCCAGGCTCGAATTCGGGGAACCTTATTGATGGGATTGTCAAACAAATTTGGCCATATTTTATTGAACACCTCCAATAAAAGCGAATCTGCAGTTGGATATGGGACGCTTTACGGAGATATGAATGGAGGTTTATCCGTTCTGGGTGACGTATATAAAAGTGATGTGTTTGAACTCGCACGATACATCAACCGCCACAAGGAGGTTATTCCACTTAATACGATTCTGAAACCTCCTTCCGCTGAACTTAGGCCGGACCAAAAGGATTCTGATTCATTACCAGATTATGCTATTCTGGACAAAATTCTATTTGATTATATTGAACTTGCAAAGAGTCCTGCCCAGATCGTTGCAGCGGGTTTTGACGAAGCAATTGTACGGAAAACAATTCTTTTGGTAAATCGCAATGAATACAAGCGTTTTCAGACTCCACCTATCCTCCGTGTTTCATCCAAAGCATTTGGTTTTGGACGGAAGATGCCTCTTGTGGCAAAATATGCGTTGTAATTCAATAAAATTTTTAATTTTGATGTTTTATAACAGTTAATTGGACACCAAATGTTGGATTCAGGTCACTTTTACGAGAGTAATTTTGAGGGTGAGGGTTGTATATTTAACCTTTTAAAACCTGAAGAGAAGGCTATACTTGAAAAATCGCACGAAATAAAGCGGTATAAGAAAAATGATTTTGTCTACCGCGAAGGTGAGATGCCTGTTGGGATGCAATATCTGAAGGAGGGAATGGTCAAACTGATCAAGGAAGGGATCGGCGGCAGGGATCAGATTATCCGGATGATTCCCAAAAATGGATTGATCGGCTATCGTTCACTGATCGCCGGAGAGCCTCATAATGGTACTACCATTGCCATTGAAGATTCCGAAATTATAACAGTCCCGCCTGATATCCTTTATAACGTTTTGCTAAGGAATTATAATTTCTCACTTGCCCTGTTAAAAGATCTTGCGATGGAACTGGGGTTTTCGCATCACCGTACAGTAAGCCTTACCCAGAAGCATATCCGTGGACGTTTAGCAGAATCGATCCTCCTTTTGATTGAAAAATATGGCTTCGAGCACGATAATAAGACCCTGAGAGTCTATCTGCCCCGCGAAGACCTGGCTAACCTTTCGAACATGACCTCATCCAATGCAATCCGGACACTCTCAACCTTTGCCGGCGAGAAGGTAATTGCAATGGATGGCCGGAAAATTAAAGTGATAAACCTCGAAAAACTGGAGAAAATAAGTAAACAGGGATAAGAATCAATT
>CAIXCY010000278.1 GCA_903918045.1 uncultured Bacteroidia bacterium | reverse complement strand
TCCTTTAAAATTTCGTCTTTACTATTTTTCATCTGATTGAATTTTAAATATTTTTATTTAGGTAGGGGTAGAGAGGCAACATTTTGCGTCTCTACCCCTTGTAAGAGGTTATTAATCCTTTAACAAAATCTTAAATGACTGCGAATTAACACCGTCTTTAACCGATAACAGATAAAGACCAGTGCTTACGCTGGAGATCGGAATAACATTTAACGAACCTTCAGCAAGTTTTGTAATGATTACCGATTTACCCTGAACATCATAAAGGGTTGCAACTGCATCTTTACTAACCTGACCAACGATTCGAATTTCGCTGTTCATATAGGCATAGGCCGTTAATTTGCCACCCAATGTTGGATCGCCGATATTGCCCTGAATGGTAGAAGTTGAATTATGAAGCTGGAACCTGTCTGCAACAATTGAATTTGGTACCAGTACAGCCTTATAGGTCGTAGTTGCCAAATCGGTAAACGTTTTAGCCACTTTATCTTCCAGAATCACTTTAACGCCTGAAGGCAAACTAAATGTTTCTGCCGAGAAGACAACCTGTCCCCCTGTTTTACTGTCAACTCCGACAGGGATAATCATGCCATCAAAGTTGTTATCGGGCAAGGCCTGAATAGCCAGCGGTGTGGCGCTGTCTTCAACAAGTTTTGTGTAAATCACCAGGTCGGCGCCACCTTTAAACAGACCGGCATCATAGGTTGGATCCAACCCTTTTGACATACCACCGTCGTAAGCAATTACAGTAGAATTCTGAATATTATTCACAGTAGCGGTTAGCCTGATGGTTGGCCATACTTTGTTAGCTGATTTCAGTGCTAAGGATGGTGCATGTACCTGCATCAGACCGTTGAAATCGAGTTGTGATGCAGAGGCCATTTTAACCATGAAACCCTGTCCCTGAGCAATATTGGCTATCGTGGCAGAAGGAACATTTGAAACTGCAGTGTAGGCTCCTGTACCATTCTGTGCATCTGCATTATCCCAAAGATATACTGCACCATAAGTGGCATCAAGGTTAGCACTGTTTACTCCTAGGAAATTATTGGAGCTGGTTGCTGTCTGATTAATCCCAATCGCTGAGGTATAAGGGTTACCGACACAATTAAATGCATTTGAGGTAAGACCTGTTGCATGTAATGTACCTGCTTGCAAGGTACCGGTAAATGTTACGATGCCATTCGCAGCTGAACGCAGACAATATCCTTTTCCAGAGCCAGCGCTACCAGCAGAAACTCCATCCGTAAAGAAGGCATTCCATGAATTGGAACCTGGATTATAATCCATCATTCCGCGGTTGGCATTGGTTGGAAGATTATTCGGAACATTACTGTTTGCCGTCAAAAATGCTGCCACTGTCTCCACTACGGGTGAAGAGACAAGGTGCCACCTTCCGGTAGTAAGGTAATTCTGTGCACTTCCTGTGCCTGTTATAGATCCTGTAATCAGCGACCCCGTTCCAAGAGCGCTCGAGGAAATTGTCAGTCCGCTATCTTTATAAACAGTTGTAGATCCAGGAGTTCCGGAAACAGTAACCTGGCCATCGACAGGAATTGTAAGTGTAGAAGTACTATCAATCCGTAAGGCTGTTGCGTTTGCAACTCCGCTAGGCATAAATGCATCACCCTCCCAAACGGATGTATGAACAGCAGTTGCCCAATTCAAATATTGCACTTCAGCAGTCGCACCACCAACCTGAGACCAACCAAATAGTGTTGAATAAATTCTACCGGTATACGTATTTACAAAATTACTTGGATCGTATAAATTGATAGAATTAAATGAGGCTATAGTAGGAGGAACAACCGGATCTGCAAATGGATCACCGCCATCAACGATATACTGCTGATTGATAGCTCCATTCATTCCGAATTCATAAAAATCCATTCCAGCAAAAGCATCTCCTGAAGTATTACCTAATGCTAGTCTAGCCTGAACAGTTACCATTGAAGTATAAACGGCCGGAGCCATGGTAAAATCATTACTATTTGGTCCATTACCACCTACTTTAGGATCACCAGTTAATGCAATATTGCATACTTTACTTCCAGTGGTACCTGTAATTGTGGCAGATACAGTGTATTTGGGAGAAGCTAATGAGTAAGAATTATGACCAGTAAAAGTACCAGCTGTATTAACTACCCACGCAGCAGCAGCAGGATTAAGAGCTGAATTATTAAAATTGAGCTTTATAGTACTTCCCCATATATAATATCCAACCTGGTCACTTCTTACCTGAACATCAAATTGAAAATAATCAGCATTAGGAGTACCAGTCCTTATAATTCTTGGATTTGCAAATCTGAATGAAAGCTGAGGCACTGCTACTGGCGGTGAAGCAAAGGTCGCTCCAGAAAGCAATAAAAGGTAAAATAAAATAAGTCTTTTCATATTAGGAGGATTATAGATTCCACGTAGATATTATTAGTAAATCAACTGTATATTAAGGTATAAATAAAAATAAGAAAACTCACAATTGGAGTTTTGTGACAAATTTTGGAGGAGAAAACCCTCTACTGCATTACTCTTCACAAATATACAAACTATTCTGATGAAAATTAATTGCTTCATCTACTGAAATAACGATTAGTTTTCAACATTCATGATTTAATAACATTGTAAACAATATTCCGCGAGAAGTGTTCATTACGGATAAAATTCAATCCAAATTTCCAGAATTTACTGTATCCGGCCTTGAATGAAATTATACAACTCTAAATTCCTCATAAAAAGATAATTAGAGTAGCAAATAATTAAAACTATGTCATTTTCAGAGTTGCATTACTTAAATTTGGAATAAATAAGGCATATTTGTAGAGAGCATTAAAAAAAGTTGACTGAAACAACTTAATCTTTTATTTTCGTTAGAAGTAAACTAATATGACTCAACAACGGTTGTTTATCACGACAATCTGTTTAATGGTTTTTCTGGATAAGTCATTATGTGTGACTGAAAGGGCGAAGCTGAATCAATGATTAAGCTTTAATATTTTAGGGATCAACTTGTGTGAGATTTAGTGGAATCCAAACCTTTTAACAGATTAATTAATTTTACACTTTAAACATTTCAATTAGAAATAAACCAGAACCCGCTTTTTGCATCCCTTTTTTATCCCGCCAGGGATTGAATATGGGTAGAAATATTATCGCATTTTTTAATTTGAAATTAAGACACCTATATATTAAACCAATGAATTTCAATAAAATAATATGAGAATTTATCTTGTAATCCAACTTTCGTTAACACTTTGTTTCGCGCTTAATCCGGAAGTGTTTGGTCAGGGAAAGGTAAACGCCGCCACAGTGGATGTTAACAGTCTTAATGACACTCAGATTCAACGAATTATTCAGGAGATTCAATCGCGGGGACTCACCAATGAGCAGGCTATTGAGCTTGCACGAGTACAAGGAGCAAGTCAATCACAAATAGACCAGTTAATGGCAAGGGTTCAGCAGTTACAAGGTACATCACCAGGTAGATCAGCAGTAATACCGGTTCAGGCAAGTGGTTCCGGAACGACTAATGTGATATACTCTTCCGTTAAGGCTCCTGTAAAGGTTACCGAAAAAACAAAGAAAATCTTTGGCTATCAGCTTTTCAACTCTGCCAATCTGACTTTCGAACCAGCTATTAATGTTCCTATTCCTCAGAGTTATATTCTTGGTGTTGGCGATCAGCTTTCGATCAATGTCTGGGGAGCGTCGCAAATGGTATATCAACCAATCATTGACAAGAGTGGTGCTATTACTATTCCAGATGTGGGACCGGTATATCTTTCGGGTATGTCATTTGAAAAATCCAAATCTCTAATTCAGAGCCGATTAATGGCCATTTATAGCGGGATGAGCGGAGATTCTCCAAACACCTGGTCTGAAGTAACGATGGGAAATGTTCACCCAATAAAAATCAATGTTCTAGGGGAATTAAATGCGCCGGGAACCTACACCCTTCCATCGACAGCTTCAGCATTTAATGCACTATTCCTCTCAGGGGGGCCAAACGAAAACGGTTCATTTCGCGAAATCAAATTGATCAGGGATGGTGCTACGATAAAAACTATTGACATCTATGATTTTTTGGTCAATGCAGATCCCTCATGCAATATACAATTACGCGAGCAGGATATTTTATTTGTTCCCAACTATAAATCTCGTGTAGAGATTGATGGCGAGGTTAAGCAGCGTGGTATTTTTGAAACAAAGGAAGGTGAGACGTTGAAAGATCTGATTCGATTTGCAGGCGGATTCAGTGACGAAGCGTATACTCATTCAATGTCCGTTGTTCGCAATACAGACCGTGAACATGAGCTAAAGACCGTTGTCAAGGCCGATTTTGGGAAGTTCACTCTGCAAAATGGCGATTTGGTAACAACCGCCTCAATACTTAACCGTTTCACAAACCGGGTTGCTATCGGCGGTGCGGTATTTCATCCAGGCTCGTTTGAATTATCACCAGGGATGAAGCTATCCAATCTAATCAAAAAAGCAGATGGATTACGCGAGGACGCCTTTCTAAATCGAGCCTTGATAACCAGACTTAAGGAAGATTATACACCCGAGAATATTTCGTTTAATGTCAAAGAGATATTGGATGGTAGCCAGGATATTATTCTTCAAAAAGACGACAAGGTTTTTATTAGTTCCATTTTCCAGTTAAGAGAAGCCAGGACTGTCAATATTACCGGGCAGGTATCAAAGCCACAAACATTTGAATATGTCGACAATATGACCTTAAGTGATCTTATCATTAAAGCAGGAGGATTTAACGAGCAAGCCGATCTTTCTGTTGTAGAGGTTAGTCGCAGGTTGAGTTATGAAGAGGCGGCGAAGGTCACAGATAAGATGAACAATATCTTTCAATTTGCTCTCACACGGGACTTGAAGTTGACTCCTGTAGATGCAGCCTTTAAACTTCAGCCTTTTGATGAGGTCTTTGTACGGAGGGCACCGGGATACAGGGACCAGGGGACATTTTATATTTCAGGAGAGGTTCTGTATGATGGCACTTTTGTGATCACTGGAAAGAATGAAAGGATTTCAGACGCAATTAAGAGGGCGGGAGGCTTAATTCCCGGAGCATTCACCAAGGGTGCTACACTAAACCGTACTAATAAATTCTCAGCTGCCGAGTTAGAAAAGAGGGCACAGCTAATGAAGACCGACAGCACCTTAGCTAAGACACTAGTAACGAGCAGTGAGACTTATTCAGTCGGTATTGAGTTGGATAAAATACTTGCTAATCCCGGATCAAACGAAGATCTTTTACTTCAGCCTGGGGATTTAATTAATATTCCGCGTGAATTGCAGACTGTCAAGGTATCAGGTAGTGTGATGAATTCATTGGCTGTAACTTTTCAAAAGGGATATTCATTGCGAAAATATATTTCAATGGCAGGTGGGTATTCTGAACGTGCCTCAAAAGGGAGGACTTATGTATTATATCCTAATGGGACCATGAAAACAACTTCACGGTTTATTTTCAGGCACAGCCCTCGAATAGCCACAGGATCGGAAATAATTGTGCCTCAAAAGCCAGAGAAAAAACACAATGATGATACGGTAAAATGGATCTCGATCGGATCAGGGCTAAGTACTCTTTCAATAGCCATTATTACTCTCATAAAGCTTTTATAAAAGTTTTATACTTTAAATAAAAATTCTATCTCCAAAATAATTTGCATATATGGCTACTGAAAATAAAAAAGGCAATGCGGCCAACCCAGACGAAATTGATTTAATTGAACTATCTAAACCCCTTTGGAAAAATAGGAAAATTCTTCTAAAATGGACTCTGATAGGAGGGATTTTGGGCTTGATAGTTGCTATAGTTTCACCGAAAGAGTACGTTGCCACCTCGATTATGGTTCCCTCCGTTAATGATGGCACGTCTAAATTAGGAGGAATGTCTGGCTTAGGAGGTCTGGCTGCGATGGCTGGAATAAACCTAAATAGCACCTCCGGAAATGAAATTTCACCTTTGATTTATCCAAGGATAGTGTCCAGTCTCCCCTATTTGCTTGAACTGATGAAAACTCCATTGGAATTTAAGGGGATCAGCAAGCCGGTTACAGCCTATGAATATTACACTGATTACCAGAAACCTAATCTCCTTCTTAAATACACAATTGGTCTTCCAGGGTTGATATTTGACGCTATTAAAGGAGCGGAAACAGATAATATTAAAGAAGCGAAGGATTCGGGCCCGCTTGAACTTACTCATGCAGAAAGGGGTGTTTGTCTGATTTTGAAAAATTCAGTAAATCTGGAAGCAGATCCGAAGGAAGGTATCATAACCCTTACAACGGCAATGCCGGAAGCACGAGCTGCCGCGCAGCTTGGGCAAAGAGCTCAAATTCTTTTACAGAAATATATTACAGAATTTAAGATTAAGAAGGCAAAAGCCAACCTGGATTTTATTCAGAGTAGGGTTGATGAAACGACAAAGAAATTTGAAGCAGCCCAACAGCGATTGGCATCCTTCCGTGACAGGAACAAAAATGTTTCATTAGCTACTGCAAAAGCAGAGGAAGAGATACTGACGAGTCAATATAATTTAATTTACACAGTCTATTCAGAATTATCAAAGCAACTTGAGCAATCCAAGATTCAGGTAAAACAGGAAACACCAGTTTTTACCGTAATTGAGCCGGTTTCAGTTCCGGCAAATAAGTCTAAACCCAAGCGGTTATTGACTATTTTCATAGGACTATTTTTCGGTGGAATTTTAGGTGCGGCAATTATATATTGGAAAGGATTTGATAGCTCGGCACAAATAGGTTCCAACCAGTAAAACTCAATAATTAAATAAAAGCTAAAGTTATGAATGACACACTGTATATTAATCTACTAAAAAAGGTATTAACGGATTATCACAGAAATGAATTCCGTGTATTTAATCCGATAAATGGCAATAATTTGAATTGGAGATTAAAAGTGCTAAAACAAATTGATAAAATCCTGAATAAAAAACAATATGCTATTTGCAAATTTACGGAATATAACAAGGAGGATAGATTAGAAGGAAAAGATTGGCCAACTTATGCTGATACCATGATTGGTTTAAAGCGATTAGAAAATATCGAATATTGTTTTAATGAGGTAATAAAAGATAATATCCCTGGGGACTTTATCGAGACCGGAGTTTGGAGGGGAGGTGCAACAATTTTCATGAAAGCATTACTTAAAGTATCAAAAATCGATAATAGAACTGTATGGGTTGCTGATTCCTTTGAAGGTCTTCCAAAGCCAAATGAAGAAAAATACAACGAAGACAAAGGAGATCAGCTATATACCTTTAAGGAACTAGCAATCTCATTGGAAACGGTTCAAGGTAATTTCAGAAAATATGATTTGTTAGACGAAAATATCAAGTTCCTAAAAGGGTGGTTCAAAGACACTCTTCCAACCGCACCTATTAATGAACTGGCTATAATACGACTTGACGGGGATTTATATGAATCAACTATGGATGGATTAATCAATCTGTATCCTAAACTCTCAAAAGGAGGGTTTATTATTATTGATGATTGGGGAGCGCTCAATTCATGCAAACAAGCAGTATTAGATTATAGAACTAAAAATAATATTTCAGAAGAAATAAGACCAATTGATTGGTCAGGTGTGTTCTGGAGAAAAGAAAATTAAAAACTTTATACATTCTGACAGAAAAAGGATTTAATTCAATGCCTACAATTTACGGATGCACTCCACCAGAAACCTGAGAGAATATGGTTGTATATCCTTTCTTAAATAAGAATAAAGAGGATGATTATAAGATGGTTGCCCAACTACTAGACGAAGGTCACATCTTTTTTCATCCAACATGAGCTGAATGTGCAGGAATAGTATTTTGCGAAGCTGCAGCATACGGACTTCCTTCAATCTCGACAGATACTGGTGGTGTATCATCTTATATATCAAATAATGAAACCGGGTATATACTCCCTCTTAATGCTAAAGCAGAAGAATACGCCGAATTAATAATTCGACTTTACAGCGACAGTAATTTATACTCTAAAATGGCTCCTCAATCACGTCAACTATACGAAAGTGAATTAAACTGGAAAGTATGGGCAAAAAAAATTGTGGAATAATTCAGGAGTCAAAATAACTATAATACGGAACTGATCAAAACAAATTGAAAAAACAAATTGGGATTTTAAAAAATCAATTGGAAAAGCATAAAATTCTGATTGAAAATTTCTCGTATCTTTCAACTCTTCAAGTAATTAGCATGCTAATTCCATTGATAACATTCCCATATCTCATTAGGGTTTTGGGAAAAGAGTTATATGGATTAGTTATATTTGCTCAGGCGATCATTGGATATTTATTAATTTTAGTAGGCCTTGGTTTTAATGTATCGGCAACCAAGAAGGTTAGTATTTACAGAAATGACAAGAATAAGCTTAATGAAATTTTTAGCAGTGTATTAATACTTAAAAGCTTTTTGTTTTTTATTTCACTTATTATATTAGCCTTCCTACTAATTTATATTCCACGAACACATGGCTATGAAGCATTATTTTTGCTTTCAATGACGATATGTATAAATGACATTTTATTTCCATCATGGTACTTCCTGGGAATAGAAAAAATGAAGTATATAACCTATCTGACTCTGATTAGCAGATTAACTTTTATGATTTTAATATTTTTCATTATAAAAAAACCTTCGGATTATATTTGGGTACCGGCAATCTATGGAATTGGATATATTTTATCAGGAGTTATATCATTTTACATCATTTTTGTAAAACATAATCTAAAGTTTTATTTCCAACCAATTAAAACTTTAAAAGTATATTTATTTGATTCATTTCCGATCTTCTTATCCAATGTATCAGTAATAGTCTATATTAGTACAAATAAAGTTCTTACGGGTGCAATATTAGGTATGGAACAGGTGGCATATTATGATCTTGCAGAAAAAATTATTACAGTGTTAAAAACTCCAATAAGTATTTTGGGAACTACGCTTTTCCCAAAGTTCAATCACGATAAAAACATTGGATTCGCAAAAAAAATGCTTGTAATTTCAATTGCAGGCAATATTTTACTAGGTATACTCACTGTAATTTTTTCAAAAGATATTGTGTTAATGCTTGGAGGTAAGTCAATGGAGCATGCCTATCATATTGTTGATATATTGGCAATAACAATTCCTATAATTGCAACTAGCAATATTCTAGTTTTGTCGATGTTATTACCATTTAATAAAGAAAGATCTATTTTATTCATTGTTGTCACATCAGCACTACTGTATATTACTTCCATATCTTTGCTTACACTTTTAAACAGGTTCACATTAATCAATATCTCTATTCTAATTGTATTTATTGAACTTTATGTGACGATAATTTCAATCGTAATTTGCAAAAAACACCAAATAATATAATTATTAGACTATGGGCCCATTTTCAGCAATAAAAGAAAAAATCAATACTAAAATTAAAAAATATATTCTAAATATCTTATATTCTGAATATCAGAATATAAATATAGAACTTCAAAAAAGAGCCTTAGCAGAAACAGCAGACTATATTGAGGAGAAAATGAACGATGTAAACTCCCTTAGCTCAAGAAGCGAAATTTTAATTTATGCAGCCTCGAAATGTGCTTCTACAGGTTTACATTTAGAATTTGGGGTTTATTCCGGTCAAACAATAAATTTGATTTCTAAAACCTTTAATTCAGAAGTAATATATGGTTTTGATTCATTTCAAGGTTTACCTGAAGATTGGAGAGATGGATTTCCATCTGGAATGTTTAAAATGAATATTGAGCCCAAAGTAAACAAGAATGTCCAATTAGTTAAAGGTTTGTTTAATGAAACACTTCCAAAATTTATTGAAGCTAATCCGGGAAATATTGCATTTATGCATATAGACTGTGATCTTTACTCTTCCACTAAAATAATTTTTGATCTTCTTCAAAATAAGATCATCAAAGGCACCGTAATTGTATTTGATGAATATTTCAATTATCCTGGCTGGAAAATGGGAGAATTCAAGGCGTTTCAGGAATTTGTTGATAAAAATAATATAAGATATAGTTACCTAACATATAACAATGCACATGAACAAGTTGCAGTAATAATTGAGTAATGGAGTATAACTATCTGATCGTAGGATCAGGCTTATATGGTGCTGTTTTCGCTCATGAGATGACTAAAATCGGGCGAAAATGTCTTGTTATTGATAAACGGACTCATATTGGAGGAAACGTTTTTACCGAAAATATTGAAGGGATAAATGTGCATCGTTATGGTGCCCACATTTTTCATACCAGCAATAAACTAATTTGGGATTATGTTAATTCTTTTGTTGAATTCAATCGGTTTACAAATTCACCGATTGCGAATTACAAAGGTGACCTATATAATCTGCCCTTTAATATGAATACCTTTTACCAACTATGGAAGGTTAAAACGCCCGAAGAAGCCAGGGGGAAAATTAAAGAGCAATGTGAGAAATATGCGCATATATTACATCCCCAAAACCTGGAAGAGCAAGCATTGGTTTTAGGGGGAGATGACATCTATGAAAAACTGATAAAAGGATATACAGAGAAACAATGGGGCAGACCGGCAAATCGAATACCTGCTTTCATTATAAATCGACTCCCATTCAGGTTTACTTTCGACAATAACTATTTCAATGACACTTATCAGGGTATACCCATTGGCGGCTATACTAAATTGATTGAAAAACTTTTAGTTGGTATTGAAGTCCGTACTGGAATCAATTACTTTGACCAAAGAAATATCTTCGATAATCTATCAGAAAAAATAGTATTTACTGGAAAGATAGATGAGTTTTTTGCATACTGCTATGGCAAACTTGAATACAGAAGTCTATACTTCGAACATCAACTATTAGAAATTCGGGATTTCCAGGGAAATGCAGTAGTAAACTATACTGACTCTGAAACACCATTTACACGTATATTGGAGCATAAGCATTTTGAATTTGGAACGCAAGAAAAAACATATATAACGAGGGAGTATCCGCATGAATTTTCTAAGGATAATGAACCATATTATCCATTAAATGATGAAATAAATCAAAATATTTTAAAAAAATATCAGGAGTTAGAATTTACAGTTCCAAATGTAATTTTTGGCGGCAGATTAGCCGAATACAAATATTACGATATGCACCAAGCCATAGCTAATGCCTTGGAAAAAGCAAAAAAAGAAGGATATGAGTGAAATTAAAATACTAATCGCAGCCCATAAAAATTCACAGTTTCCTAATAACGAGATTTACTTACCCATACAAGTTGGTTGTAAAATATCCAATGAGAAGTTAGATATTCAAGGTGACGATGAAGGCGAAAATATATCACAAAAAAACCCAAACTATTGTGAATTAACGGCACTCTATTGGGCATGGAAAAACCTGAATGCAGATTATATAGGGTTATGCCATTACCGAAGATATTTTAATTTTAAAACTAAATATTTTTGGCATGGCAATCAAACTATCGTGCAATTTAAAAATATTGATAATTATACACCATCAAAAGAACGGCTAATAAAAATATTGGGTAAATATGATATTATTTTGGCGGAGCCAAAAACCTTTCCTCATTCTCTGGAATTAGATTATAAAATGGAATGCATCTCAGAAGATTTTGAAATTCTAACTAAAATATTAAAAACCAGTTATCCTTCATATTATATACCATGGATTGAAAAAATGAAATTCAACAACAAATTGAATCATTACAATATGTTCATTTGCAAGGCTGAAATTTTTCAAGACTATTGTAAATGGTTATTTTCCGTCCTAAGTGAATGTGAAAAAGAGATAAAATTATCTCCTTATGTTTATCAACAAAGAGTGTTCGGATTCTTGTCTGAGCGGTTATTACTTGTTTATTGCTATAAAAACAATCTGAAAGCGAAACATTATCCAATTATTTTTATTGATGAAGACTCAAATAATAAGTTAAAATATACATTTATTAAGAACATCTTCAAAAATGTTGTATTTTATTTAAGGACTCCGGAATTAATCTTCAGGAATAGTAAAAGCATCATTAAAAAAAATAGTTAAGAGTATATCTTCCTTAAATTCATTAAAATAAAAATGGGAAAAACAATAACATATTATGGCTATTCGAGATCTGAACTTTTAGAATTTGTTCCTCCTAACGCTAAAAAAATTCTTGATATAGGCTGTGGTGAAGGACTTTTTATAAAAAATATTAAAAAAATTACGAAAGCAGAAACATGGGGTTTGGAATTGATGCCGGAAATTGCTGATAAAGCCAAATTTAATGTAGACAAACTGCTAATTGGACGGGTTGAGGACTTGCAGAATTCAATTCCTGATTCGTATTTTGATTGTATATTTTTTAATGATGTATTGGAGCACCTCTTAGAACCTACCGATGTATTGAAGATGGTTAAATCAAAATTATCTAAGGATGGAATAATCATTGCGTCAATTCCTAATGTTAGGTATCTCCCGAATCTATATGAATTAATTATTAAAAAAGATTGGGAATATAAAGAATCTGGGATTTTAGATTCAACACACCTTCGCTTTTTTACACAAAAAAGTATGAAAAGAATGTTTGAAACGGCAGGTTACAAGTTAACAATGCAAAAAGGAATTAATGCTAACCTAAACCAAATAAAATTTGGGGTGTTTAACTTTTTAACTTTTAGCTTACTGTCAGACTCTAAGTATTTGCAATATGTATGCATTGGTCAACCAATTTGAATAAAAGAAATCAACAAAAAGATTTCTTCAGATAAAAATCTATCGTTTCATTTCGAAATACAATATTTTTTCAAAACACAAGGGAAGTATGTCAGAAAGTCCGGTTTTCGTTGACCATAATCAAATATCAGTTGCACTTACAACTTATAATGGTCAGGACCATATTAAAGAACAGCTTTATTCAATACTAAATCAAACATTAACACCCTATGAAATAGTAATTTGCGATGACAATTCCACTGATGATACAGTAATTATTATTGAAAACATAGCAAAATCTTATAATCAAATTAAATTATTCGTTAATAAGCAGAATTTAGGAATAAATTTTAATTTTCAAAAAGCAATTTCATTATGTAATGGAGAATATATAGCATTATCTGATCAGGATGATATTTGGGCACCAGAAAAGTTGATGATCCAATTAGCATCCATCTTAGAATTCGAAGATATAAACGGGAGGGCACTTTTATCGGCACACGATTTTAGTGTTATTTCTTCAGAAGGAAAATTACAATTAAATTCTATCTATAAGCATCGAATCTTAGGAATAAAGCCTAACAACACCTTACTATTTGCCAATAATTACTGGGGCTGTACAATGATGTTTAATAAGGCTCTAAAAAAATTAATCTTACCATTTCCAAGCGAAATTCACACCCATGACCATTGGATAACTCTAAATGCTTTTTGTTTTGGTCAAATAATACAAATCGAAGAAACACTGATAAAATACAGAAGGCATGGCAAAAATTATTCTCCATTTGAAAATAATCCTCTCCCAAGTCTTCTGGTTCGAATACCCAAATATTTTATTGGGACATTTAAAAAAGATTATTATCAAAGTGAAATTATTCAGTTGAAAGCATTTTACTCCAAACATGAAAAAACAATAAATTTTAAATTAAAGAAGGATATAAAATCGATCGTAAATCTTAGCAACAAAATAAATTTATGGCGAAAAATCACATTTACAATTATTTATCGGTTAAAAAAGAACAGAAAAAGGGTCTTGCAAACAATATATCATCACGACTAATACAAATTCAGAAAATAAATGAACATTAAGGATTATAGTGAAATCAAACTTATAATTCCGTGGAAGATCTGTATTATTTATTTGATTCTTCTGGTACCGTCTGTTTTGCCCGTAGAATTGTTTTCACCAATTCTTATACTGACGGGAATGATTCTCCTTATTTTAACTGGTGGGATAATAAAAATAGACTATTTAAAAAACATTTGGCCACTACTCATCATTTTATTTATTGGCATTATAGGCATGAGTAATCATTCGAGCCGGCATATTCTTCGTGATATTTCATACGCTTTAACTCCAATATCTTTATTATTTGCAGGTTACTATTTTTCTTATAGTAAAATATCACTGCAAAAAATTTTAAAAGTAATAGTAGTCATTGGCCTAATTTTTAGTCTTATACATTTAATTCAATTTTTAATAAATCCTTCACTGCTTCTTGAGAAAGTCGATATTATAAGACAAAAGACATTTAATCCAGGAGGCGGAATAATAATTCTGTCATTAATATTAGGCTTACTTCAAAATCGGTTAGGGTTTGATAATCTTTTTCCAAAATTTATTCCCAGACTTATCGGATTACCCCTGTTATTTTCATCTTTTATTTTCTCCTTTTCACGGATTGGTGTAGTTATTGCAATTACCCTTTTTTTATCTTTTTTAGGAATATTAACCAGAATAAACTGGAAATCAATCCTTACCATAGGTGTTTTAGCATTTAGTTTTATTCTGCTTATTCTATCAACCCCGGCAAGTGAAACAGGAACTTTCAGAAGTAAAGTCTCACAATCGATGACAGAAATAGCTGTATCAGATTATCAGGATATGGCTGATATAAATCAAAAATGGAGAGGATATGAGACCTATAGAGCATTATTAAAATTCTCAAAAGAAGGAATTGCCGGAAAAATTCTTGGATCTGGATTCGGTTCTGTTGTTGATTTAGGTGTAACTATTCAGCTTGGAGATTCCTATCTTAGTGAAATTCCAATTTTCCATAATGGCTATGCCTATTTACTAGTTAAAACCGGACTTTTAGGTGTATTGTGTTATTTAATATTTTATATCGGCCTTTTAAAACGTGCAATTAAGTTTAAAAATTCAGAAAACTCTGAACAGGTTCTTTTTTCACATATATTAATCGGTTGTACGCTAAGCATGATGTTATCAATGTATGTGGTAGGAGGTATAGCACAAATTCATGATTCAGAATTGCTTCTTCTCAGTGGGTTTGTAGTTGGACGCTTGGAAATCATTTAAATTAAACAATGATAAATATTCTCCTACTTAACTGGAAAAGCTTTGAATTAGTAAGGGTGAATTTACACAGATTGGTCCTATCTGAGGATCGAAAATTCAGAGTTATTCTAATAAATAATTATTCAGATCAAGCCGAACTTCTTAAAATAAAGGAATTAGTACTCTTTTTTTCACAAAAGCTCGAAATCTATCTGGTTGAAAATATTACCAATTTGGGATATGCAGGAGGCAACAACAGTGGACTTAACTTCTTATCAAAAAACAATTTCACGGGTGATCTATTAATTTTAAATCCGGATATCCTCATTTCAAAAAATACAATTTATGAAATGAGGAAAGCCTTAACGAAGGATGTTGGAATTGTCACCGTCAGAACTAAAAATTCAAACCATAAAATCCTTTTTGATGCTATAAAACTTAAAGGATATATGCAATCATTTATAATAACATCAAAAGAAAGTATTGAATCAGATTATTCACAAGGAGCATGTCTGCTTATTAAAAGAGAAGTCATAAATCAAATCGGGCTATTTGATGAACGATTTTTTCTCTATTGGGAGGAAGTTGATTTTTCGATGAGAGTGAAAAAGCTTGGAATGAAACTAATCGCAATATCGACTACCTGCGTCATTAGACTAAATAACGAAATAAAGCGCCAACCTTTGGCCTTTTACTATTCGGTCAGAAACGCCAAATTAATAAAATCAAAGCATCCAGATCATTTTTCCAATATACAATATCTTATATATATTGGTTATATTATTGGACTTTCACTGAAATTTCTACCGAGAATAAAAATTTTTTTCCTAGTATTTGGAAATATTTTAACTGGAATTAAAGATTCGCAAGTTCACAAATACAGTGGGAAATAAAACACCAAAAAATAGCAACATATTGTGCGGATTTTACATTTTTCGTTAGGGCTGCCACCTTATAGAAGTGGTGGATTAACAAAATATGTCACTGATTTAATGGTTTCCCAAAGTGAATCCGGGGATGAGGTTTCATTGTTATACCCTGGTGACTATACCTTTTGGCGTGTACCAAAAGTTAAAATAATTAAAGATCCGAATTATAATGGGATATTAGTATATAAAATTGAAAACCCAATCATAGTCCCTTTACGGCATGGTGTAAAAAATCCTCTTTCCATCACTAATCCCAAATATCGCTTAACATTAAAAGATTTAGAGATATTTTACGATCAAATTAGACCTGATTTGATGCATGTTCATACATTGATGGGATTGCCTGAGGAATTACTAAACTACCTCAAATATAAAGGGGTTAAAATTCTATTTACTACGCATGACTACTATGGTTTATGTCTAAAGGTAAACTTTATCGATCAAAAAGGATTATTATGCGATTTGCCGGATAAAGAGAAATGTACTATTTGTAATCGAAATTCACCTGACCAACTTTTCCTCCGGTTGCGAAATTCAAAATACTTACTAAAATACAAAAAAAGATTAGCCTGTAATGCCAGGAAATTGGAAGAACCAAAAACTAATTTACACGAAGAAATAATTCCGACCCAGAAAAAGATTGAAGAATATGGCAGTTTGCTTAGTCATTACAATCGGCTTTTTGAACAAATTGATTTCTTTCACTTCAATAGTAATGTTACAAAAGAAAGTTATGAAAAATACATAACACCTAAAAGATCGATTGTAATACCTATTTCACATGCGAACATCTCAGACAACAGAAGACTCAGGTCAATTAATACCGAACTAATAAAAATAGGCTATATTGGGAGTTTGGCAACCTATAAAGGATACCACTTATTAAAAGACACCTTATGCTTATTAAACAAAAAAGGAATTACTAATTGGACACTGCAAGTTTGGGGTGGTAAAGTTGGCAAAGATCCCTTGTACGATTTTATTGAATATAAAGGGGAATTCACATCCTCTGAAATGGAAAATGTATTTGGTCAAATAGATTTATTGATTGTACCTTCAATTTGGAAGGAAACGTTCAGTTTTATTACCTTAGAAGCTCTTTCATTTGGTAATCCAGTTTTGGTCTCTGAAAATGTAGGAGCCAAAGATATTGTAGAGTTTTTCGATCCCTATTTTATTTTCCCCCCGAATAAGGAGGATCTACAATTAAAACTTGAAACTATTTTAAGCAACCCCGCAATTTTAGCGAATTATAATAAAAAAATAAACGAAGGTAAATTTGAATATTCTCTTAGTGAACATATCCTTAAGATAAAAGAGCTATACGTGAATCAAATAAACGAGAAATGAAGATTGTCACCTTACTCACTTTATTAAAAGAAATAGTGGAATATGTTTTAAAAAAGTTTAAATGAAAAATGTCATTAAAATTTTTGCTCCCTCAACCGAGCCAAATTCATTAGGAGCAAGATTTCGGAAAAGCAGATTTCAACTATTTGTCAAGTTGACTAAAAAGCTGGCAGGACCTCTTAGAATTCTAGATATTGGGGGACTGGAAGAGTATTGGATAATTAATGGAATTGCCAATAATCCAAGATATGAGATTACACTTCTTAATCTTACAGCACAAGAAGTCCACCACGTAAATTTTAAGAGTGTTATTGGTGATGCCACAAATCTTCATCAATATAAAAAAAATGAATTCGACATTTCTTTCTCAAATTCTGTAATTGATCACCTAAATAGTTTTGACAATCAAAAAAAAATGGCAGAAGAGGTTAGAAGAGTATCAAAATTCTATTTCGTTCAATGTCCTTATCGTTATTTTCCAATTGAGCCGCATTACTTATTACCTTTTGCACAATTTATACCAAAGCAATTTTTGTACTCACTTTTGACTAAGACAAAATTGAGCAGGGGGAAAATTTGGGACGAGGAACATGCGATTGATTATTTAAAGGAAATCAGATTGATGAGCATCAGAGAATTAAGAGAATGCTTCCCTTCGTCCCAAATACATAAGGAGCGATTTTTGGGAATGGTAAAATCAATTACCGTACATAATTTTAAGTGATGAATATTGCAATTGTTGGTTCGAGAGGTATACCAAATCAATATGGAGGATTTGAACAATTTGCAGATATACTTTCTCAGGCATTGGTTGCTAAAGGACATCAGATCACAGTTTATTGCTCCGCTAATCATCCATATAAATTATCCGAATTAAAGGGAGTAAAACTAATTCATAAATATGACCCGGAGAATAAAATCGGTACTGCAGGACAATTTATTTATGATCTGCTTTGTATAACCGATGCCAATAAAAGAGATTTTGATATCATCTACCTACTCGGATATACCAGTAGCTCAATTTGGCAACGTATCATTTACGGGGGAAAGGCAATAGTAGTCACAAATATGGATGGGCTAGAATGGAAAAGGAACAAATATTCAAGGTCCGTTCAGACTTTTCTTAAATATGCTGAAAAGCTGGCAGTAAAAAATAGTAAACATCTTATTGCAGACTCTTTAGGAATTCAAGACTACTTAAAATCTAAATATAAAGTCGATTCTACATATATTCCCTATGGAAGTTATTTATTTGACACTCCAAGCGAAACTGAACTACTTAAATTCGATTTGAACCCCTTGGATTATGATATACTCATTGCCCGCTTCGAACCGGAAAACAACATTGAACTCATATTAAGAGCATTTTCAATGTCCAAAACAAACCGCCAACTGGTATTAGTCGGTGATCACAGTAGAACTGTATTTGGAAAGGAAATGTTTAAAAAATATGGCTCTGACAAGAAGATACGTTTTTTGGGAGCCATCTATGATCAAACGGTGTTGAATAATCTTAGGTATTATTCCAATTTATACTTTCACGGACATTCTGTTGGAGGAACAAATCCATCATTACTGGAAGCTATGGGATCCTCTGCATTAATAGCTTACCATAACAATGAATTTAATGAGGCAATTGTTGGTTCCGACGGATTTAAATTCTCAGATTCAGCGACACTAATGCACGTAATTAATAACATCGGAAAAAATAAATATCCTGAATGCATTAAGAATAATCTGCAAAAGATATCCACCATATATTCCTGGGAAAATATCTGCAATCGTTACGAAGAATATTTCATGAAAATAATTTAAGTTAATTACCTAACGATAGCGAGTTAAAGACAAATCCCTGACAATGCAGAAATACCGAAAGTAATTAATGAAATACTTTCATGATAAGACCTTTTCACAATTGCCTAAACTTATTCCTATGTCCTCACAAAATACGGTGAGCCGATTGATTTTCCTGCTGTTAGATCTGCTGTGCCTGAATCTGGCACTTGCATTAATCATCTATCATGCAGGATATCGCACCTACCATGTTATTTCTATTAGCTTTTTACATGGAAATCTGTCATGGATATTGACATATTTTGTCTTTACACGGGAAGTCCTTTTTCTGCAAGCCGGATTTTTAAAACGGGTTTATCGAATCAGTAAACGCGTTGTTATTTTCCTGGCTGTAGCAGCAGTGATTGGGTTGCTGCTGCGCCCAAATCCTACCTTCCCCTTATTTTTATTAAAATATACAGGGTTATTTTACTTCGGGCAATTATTCCTTTATTCGCTTACTTATATCTATCTTAAATACAAACGCAGTAAAGGACTAAATACGGATAGAGTAGTTATTGTTGGCTCTAACGAAACCTGTAAATTACTTCGAAAAACAATTGAGAATAATCCATTACTCGGAGAACGAGTCGTCGGGTTTTTATCTTGGGAGAATATTGATATTAAAGATGTTCTAGGCTCCCCTGAAGACCTTGAAAACCTAATAATTGAGCATAATATTCAAATGGTTTATACATCTCTTTCACTGTTTAGTGATGAAAAGAGTAGTACTAACTATATAAATATTTGCCACCGACTTGGCGTTCGTCTAAGGTTTGTTCCTGAAAATCAACGTTGGTTAAGAATGCAAATTAATAAAGAATCCATTGCAGATATGATATTGATAAATCCTTTGGAAATCCCTTTGGATAATATAGATTCCAGAATAATAAAACGACTATTTGATCTTATAATCTCTTTCATCTGTATTGTTTTCATTTTTTCCTGGTTATTCCCAATAATTGCATTGCTTATAAAGTTGAGCTCTAAGGGACCGGTATTCTTTATTCAAAAACGAACAGGAATTAACAATAAGCCATTTAATCTGATAAAATTTAGAAGTATGGAGATCAACGATCTGGCAGATATTCGGCAGGCAACATTCAACGATCCTCGCACAACAAAAATTGGTAAATTTTTACGTCGGACAAATATTGATGAACTACCACAATTTATAAATGTATTTTTGGGTAATATGTCAGTCATCGGGCCACGTCCTCATATGCTTAAACACTCGGAGGAATATTCGCACCTGATAGACCATTTTCTCTTTCGCCAGTATGTGAAACCCGGCGTGAGTGGATGGGCGCAGGTAAGTGGCTTTCGTGGTGAAACAGATGAACTGTGGAAAATGGAAAAACGTTTTGAATATGATGTTGAGTATATCGAAAACTGGAGTTTCTGGTGGGATATTCAAATTATATGGTTTACCCTGTTTGACCTGAG
This sequence comes from uncultured Bacteroidia bacterium, assembly GCA_903918045.1. Classification (GTDB taxonomy): domain Bacteria; phylum Bacteroidota; class Bacteroidia; order Bacteroidales; family Prolixibacteraceae; genus JAAFHB01. The sequence goes on along the minus strand of CAIXCY010000278.1, from coordinate 1,988 downwards.
ATCTCTGGAAAATGGAAATAAATAAGAATAACCTAGAATTTAGGAACAATCAATGCTCCAAAAGAAATGAACGATTTAGAGAGCTATTTCAGAAATAATGATAAAAGACTAATTCATAAATGGATACACTATTTCGACATATACGATCGCCATTTTAAAAGCTATCGGGGAAAACAAATAGTTTTACTCGAAATTGGGGTATCGCAAGGGGGAAGTCTCCAGATGTGGAAAAACTACTTTGGTGAGAATGCAAAGATCTATGGTATTGATATTGACGAAAGATGCAAAGACCTGGAAGAAGAAAATATTTCGATATTTATAGGTTCCCAAACGGATCGTAAGTTTTTAAAAAGCGTCACTTCTCAAATCCCTCCTATTGATATTCTCATTGATGACGGAGGGCACACGATGAAACAGCAAATAATAAGCTTTGAGGAATTATTTAACCATATTAAAGATGACGGTATATATTTATGCGAAGACCTGCTTACCTCTTATATGTTAGAATATGGGGGAGGGCACAAAAGGAAGGGAACATTTATTGAATACAGCAAAAATATTATCGATTATTTAAATGGTTATCATTCAACGCAAAGATCACTAAAAGTCAATAAATTTACACGCAGCATAAATTCCCTTCACTATTATGATAGTATGTTCATAATCGAGAAAAAACCAAGGTCTTTACCTTATCATGAAATGGTGGGGACCGTATCATTTTCGTCTGAAATCCAGGAAAGGAATTTCACCGAAATTATGGCAAGCCGTTTAATTCGTTTTTTAACTCTTAATATCGAAAAAACCTTCCAATTTCTAAAAATTCGCAGTATCTTCATTAAATAACCAATATCAATTAAAAGTCACTTTAACCCCTACTTTTTCTGATAAAAATTTTGTAAATTAGGCTGTTAGATCTTAAATATTAATTTAAATCTTATTTATCATGAAAGGTTCTGAAGCAAGTCACATTGGTAATTTATCGAATTTCGATCAGATGATCGGAATTGTAAAGGGTTATGGCGAAATTTATAACCCTGCTAATCCTGCAATAAAGACACCGGCCCTGGAGGCGAAATCAAGTAATGCTCACAATGCCATCACTGACCTGAATAATAAGGCTTCGGCTTACAGGGTCGCAGTAGAACGACGTACAGTTTTGTTTGAACCCTTCTTCAGAAAAATAACAAGAATAAACAATTTACTAAAATCGTCAGGGACCAGTAAGGTGATGCACGAAGAGGTAGCCATTATTATTCGTAAACTACAGGGTGCAAGAGCAGGTAAAAAACCAGCTTTACAAAGTACAGCGAAAGGAGATAACGAACCAAAGCAAAATTCAGTTTCACAATTAGGCTACGATGAACGGGTCAGCAATTTCGGAAAACTCATTAGCCAGCTTGAATTGATCCCCGAATATATGCCCAATGAAAGTGATCTTTCACTTTCCACACTCGGGGAATATTGCATTTCTTTGGATAACGCCAACAAAGCAGTACTTAAGGTTGAAAATGACCTGTCGAACTGCCGACTTATCAGAAACAAGGAGTTTTATGCACCAGAAACCGGACTAACAGAGCTAGCCCGGGCAGACAAACTCTATATCAAAGCGCTTTTTGGCGCCAATTCACCCCAGTATCATCAGGTATCAGGTATTGGATTTAAATCCCTGAAGAATTAAAATCCAATCCGGGGTATTAACGTCTTAGTCCCATTCCAGGCAAACTTATCACTTTAATTCCCCGGATTCAAACAGGCTATATTATTTTCCAAAAAACCAAAACCTGATTGCATATAGCTCTCAACAACTTCCTTCTTTACATCATCAGGCTTAAATATTGAATCATCATTTATCAACAGGCAAAGTTCAACTTCCAAATGGACAACATCTAAGTTCAATATCCCGTTGCTGTTTTCCAAAAAGTGATCCTCTAAATTCAAAATTGCCTGATAATTTACGAAAAAAGCAATATACCACACAGAAAAAGCTG
>CAIXCY010000277.1 GCA_903918045.1 uncultured Bacteroidia bacterium | reverse complement strand
ATTAAACCGCTTTGATGTAAGTACTGCTGTTGATGATTTTAATAAGCCGATCTTCGTCTGTGCAGGCAGAGGATCAGCCATCATGCCTAAAGATGGAAGCTGGACCATGGTGCAGCATAACCGTGGAACGGGGGATGTCTCGCCGCTTCCGGATCAGCTGAGTGTGCCGCTGATTCGTGTGGGGAAATGGGTCAAGGGAAGTGTTGTTGATGCCATCGATGTGGCCAATAATCTAATCCGGGTTGCCCATCCTGCTGAATTGCTAAAAGCTCCGGATGTGAATACAATCAATTTTGGCTTTCTTCAGAATATGGGGACCCAGAAAGTGCTGTTTATGACTCCCGGTTTCAAATTAAACGGGGAGACCTTATTAAGTAAAACGCCTCCGCTCCTGGCCGACTCATTTCGCCTCTTAAACAGCAAGGGGATTTTCCCCAATATCGGGAATATTGAAACTGATTTCGGGCAGGCTATTTCGTTATTGAAGGGTTTGGATATAAACCACAATCCCGTCACCGAGGCATTTAAAAGTCTTACCCTTCCCGATGGCAGTCAGGTTTTTAATTTACTTGAACTTCATGCCACCGAGGAGGTGGGCAAACTGCTTGATCAGGGATATACCCTGGCAAAGACAGCACTAAACGGCTTGGCAGACAGAGCATTGAAATTTGATCTCCCTAATTTCGATTATCCGCTTATAAACCTTTCCGGAAAGCTTATAATTAACATACAATATAAAGCAAGCAGTACTCCTAAAGGTAAACCCACCTCGAATTATGAGGGTAAGTTTGATTATGATGTTGATTCATTTACAAATAAACTGGAAGACACCTGGAAAGGGAGGTTGAATAATCTGGCGATGGTTGTAACCATAGGGCCGTTAACCGATGTGATGACGATCAAGGGTAATTTCAATTCACAAAAAGCGAAGGATGTCGACCTTGGAAGCAGCAATAGCAGCGATTCTCCCGGATTAAATCTTCCAACACCTGAAATTGAATTCAGTGACGCTTTAAAGCCTGTCATAAAAATACTGGAAATACTGGCTTCACTGAGTTCAGGCGATTACGGTGACGCCCTGAAAAAGGGGTTAAAGATTGCAATGAGCAACAGCGCCAACGTCTGGGAATATAAATTTGAAGCAAATAAAGATATCCCGCTGGTGAAATTCCCTCCAGGAGAATTGTATGACTCTCCGCAGGTCCCCCTCAAGCTCGAAGCAAGCCTTGGCATTGGTGTTTTCTTTAATGCAGCGCTTAAAGTGACCACAGACCCCAAGCAACTCTTACCAACTGTGGGTGGCTACTTTAAGTTTCATGGTGGATTGCAGGTGATGTGCGTCTCTGTCGGAGCCGGGACAATTTATGCAGTAGGGAATGTCGATCTAAAACTTGAGGCAGATTCGAGTCCTAAAGTTGCCGTAACCATGAAATTTGGATTCGGTGCACAGATCACAGTCGGACTTCCGGTTGTTGGTCATGTGAGTATTCTGTTTATGGTTGGAATTGAGATTTATGCCGACAGCAGTTCTGTGGTGAAAATTACGGCGATCCTGCTATTCAAAGGACAAGCCGAACTACTTGGAGGGCTGGTCAGCATAACCATAACTATTGAAGCAAAAGGAAGTGTTGAGAAAATACCGGGTAAGCCTACCAATTGCATTGCACAGGTCACCTTTGGCATTGACATCAGTATTTTCCTGATCATCGACATCAGTTTCAGCGAGAGCTGGGAAGAGACACGACAAATTGCCTGATCCTAAATCATTTCTCTAACTTAAAACGTATTGATATGTCATTCGAACAAACCCGGTTTTCCATTATGGCATTTCCACAAAGTGTGGATAAAGACGGAATATTAGCACTAAACATTGTTTTCATCCCCCGTAATATAAATCCATTAACCGGGATGAACACCGATTACGGGGTGGGAAATAAAGCCAAACCCTTTGTAAAGGTGAAGCCCCAATTTGACATCAAAGTGGTGAATAACCCCAATGAGTTTCCGGGGAAAACAGCGGCCGATGAAAAGGTTTTATTAACTGTAGATCCGCTGGTTTATTCAGAGATCAGCGAAAATATTTATACCGCCCTGCGAGATGCTGTGGATGAAGATCTTAAACCAAAATATTTTGATATCGATGATACCCGAAGTACAGACAACCCTTCGGTAGATCCTGTTCACCGGGCTCCCAAAGCTGCAGTGAACAGGGATATGGCTGTCCGGAAATACCTCCCGCTGTCTTACCGGAATGCCTTTAACTTCACTTCTCCCAGAATACGAAATGGAGTAACAGACGATAGCTATCATTGTGCCTTTCGCGATCAGAAACCACAACCACCCTTTGTAAAAGACACTAAGGTGAGCTGGGGAAAAGTATATGGCAATCTGATGCGGCAACAACTGCTGGCGAAAAAGGGTGGGCTGATTTATGAAACAAAAATACAATTGGAATCAGGTGATTTTGAAAAGGGGGGATGGCTTTATGTTGACATTAAGGATGGTTCGGATTATTCGGATGAACAGAAAAAGTCGCTTGCCATTGTCGGGGCCGACCCTTTTATCAAAAGATATGCGGCCCGTATTCCGATTTTAAATAAGAATGAAGAACGTACACTTTTTGCGGCGATCCTTTTCCCGGTTGTAAAAGAGGGGGAATCGCCCGTCGGTGTTTATGATGAATTATTTATCGAGGCAGCCCGTTTTAACGAAGGGTTTGCAACGATTGTCCATGCAAATCAGCCTGTTAGCGGGAATATTCTGCAGGAGGAGCAGGATGGTTTTCATCCACAAAAGGAGGCAGGAATCCGGTTAGGTTGGGAGGATGAACAAATTCTGATCTGGTACCTGCGCCAGATGGCAGTAGATGAGAATACTGCAGAGCGGCTCGATGCGCCAATGGGTGTAATGGGTTACCAGGTAGATGTCAGAAACAGTGCAGGTTCAGGTAAATGGGAGTCGCTGACGGCTGTCGAAAGTAATGGCTCAATGTACATCGAAAAGAATGAAATTGGACCGTACGCAGGTGAGCTTCCTTACCAGGTCTATCCGACTAAAGTTTATGACGGAACGTCTGATGCAAACAATTACTGGCTGCCGATGTATTTCGCAAACTGGAATAATGCCTCCATCGTTTTGCCCGATAAAACAGCGGCACATATTTATCAAAGTGCCAACGAAAAGAATTTTCCGGTTAAAATAAGTGACACCTATTTACCGCTTGAAACAAAGACGAAACTGGAATACGGCAATGACTATGAGTTTAGAGTCCGGCTTTCCGATATAAGCGGTGGGACTCCTTCTCCTGCAGCTCCTTCTCCTGCACATTTTTCGGTCAGTCATATCGGGAAAACCCGTTTTAAGCGATACGTTGCACCACATTCGGTAACCATACAAAATGAAGACGAAATCAGACCAAATACGGATGATTCAAATTTTGGAGGTAGTTCATTAAAACTGTCCAGACCTTTACTGGGTTATCCGGCAGTGGTATACACCGGAAAATATACCGATCCCGTTACGCGGCTCACCGATGCTATTGAACTGCTTTTAAAAGAACAAAACGACTCAGTAAATACAAAAGGGGGGAAAGCTTTTGGCATCCCTGATCCGGATGTGATTAGCATCGAGATAAAGGTGGAGGTTGAAACCCTAAACATGGATAACCTCGCAAGCGAAGATGGACGCGAACACTATATCACATTGTATAAAACCAGTCGTAACCTAAAGCCCTTCGACGAAAATTCTGCGGAAGGTGCGATTGAGGTGCCTGTCATTTTTAAGGATGTGAATGTCTTGAATCTTACCGATACGGCAACCCCTTTCCCCGAAGCTGCTGATAATGAGTTTATCGACAAAACGGAAGGGGAAATAATTTTGCCATCTGCACGGAATATTCGTTTAACGTTAAGGAGTGTGGGTGAAGAAAAACCAAATTATTGGGGTTTTGAGAATGCGGCCGATACAAAGCTCGACTCGAGGTATGGGAAAGCGACTGTGTTGAGCCTGAGACAGGAATCGAAGAATGAGCAATTCATTTTCACAGATACCGAAAATCCAAAGACGCTGCAGGCAATCTACCTGCAACTTGATCCAATTCCGCTTCGGGTTGATCCCGTTGTTTTCAAAACCTTGCAGGGCGGACTAGAAGGGATGCCCGGTATTGTACACCGGTTGGGAAGCCAGCTGGAAGTTGAGGTCAAAGAGGGATTGACACTGACCTCAAAAAATGGTGAGCGTTTACAATTCTGGTGCAGTAACATGCTTCGCCATAGCATGTCGCCCGACAACAGCAGTATCACCTTTGCCAATAAAGAAGAGTTGCATAATCACTGGCTGGTTTGTACCACGTTACTTATCGACAGGGACTGGAGCTGGGATAGTCTGGATGCTAGCAGTTTTAATATTTTGCGATGCAGAAATGGGGGGAAATACGAATCCATTGGCGATCTGGAACTGAAAAAAGTGGCCTCCTTTCAGGCAATTCAGCCAGGAAAAGATGGTAAAATTCAGCGCGGCTATACGAAAATTATTCTGATTGATGTGGTGGATACCAAACCTGTCAATAACGATTTTCCGGCTACGATTGGATTGCAGTATTCCATCGAAACGAAATTCAGGGAGGGTCATTCGCCGGTAGCTGACAAACCATTTGAATCGCGACCTCTTGTATTGCCAACCACCATCAACCCTTCGCAAACACCAAAACTTATTGCAGCGGGTATCGCTTTAAGTCCGTATTTAAGAAACAGGGAATATTCTGCCACAGAAGCACGAACCCGTTTTCTGTGGCTTGAGTTTGACAGTAAGCCACTTGATGATCACGACTCGATTTTCTGTCGTGTTCTGGCTTATAGTCCCGATCAGTTAATCAGCAATAACCACCCTTCTTTAATGGATATTCCTGTTGAATCGCCAATAGCTCTAGATCCCGAATATATCCGGGTTGTTACACCTGATAGTGGACAGGATGACAATGGGCTGGAGGCGATGCAGCAAATGGAGAGATCCACTGACACAGACAGGTACTTTTATTTACTTCCTTTGCCGGCAGGCCTGCATCATGAAAGTCCGGAATTGTTTGGGATGTTTACCTACGAGTTCAGATATGGGCATACCGATAAAATATGGAGTACCGCACAAGGACGTTTTGGCCGGGCTTTGCGGGTTGCAGGGTTGCAACATCCTGCCCCGACACTTTCGTGCATGCTAAACCGGAATGAGAAAATAATCTCCGTGAACGCCCCTTTTGCAATTTCCGTTTTCGACGGCAAAAACGTTACTGCAACACCGCCGCACACCAGCATCTGGGCATTGCTGTATGCACAGGTGAAACAGGCTGATGGTCTGGATTACAGAAATATTCTTCTTAATGAACTGGAATTAAAACCTTTAAAAACAAGGGGAAGGGAACAGCTCATGATTGATATCCGGGTGTCGCTTGAAGAAAAAAATCTAAGTTATAAGGAAAGAGGACTTCCCACAGTTGAAATTACCCCTGAGCTCATTCATCAGAATGTTTACCAACAGGTTGCATGGGAGAAAGAGAGTCCGAAACAGGCTTTTGGAAAATGGCCGAATAAAAAGGTGAGGGAAATGCTCGTCCTTTATGGGTTACCGGCCGATTCGTCCCTGAGCGTATTATGCGTTGAGGTGTTCGGTCAGATTACCAATATTTCTGAACAGATGGATAATTTCAAGAGAAACAAGGATGAATTTGTGAGTAAAACATCGGTTGTTTTTAATGCAGAGTTAGCTCATGAATTGAATATTAATCTGAAAAAGGTCCAGTCTCCGCCTGCGCCCTCTCCAATTGACCCGCTTAACAGTCAGTTGGGTATGTACAGAATCTTGCGGACCTCACCGCTCACAGAGGTCCCATTTATTTGCAGTGCTGATTGAGTTTTTAAATTATACCTAATCTTTTAATAATTAGTTTTTTAAAGGTATCCTCCAGGAATTCGAATTCCTGGAGGATCGAATTTGAATTTTTCGAATAAAAACAACCGTTCTCTATACAATCGTCTGCTCTGTTTTGTAACTTTACAGTATTAATTAAACTGCGTAATTATCTGAATATTAAATTTAATAATTATGAAAAGGCTGATTTTATTGGAAGTTCTTGTGTTGTTAACTCTTGTCTCCTGTAAAAATGATTTGACAAGTACCCCGTTGGTCTTGGATAAATCAATCGAACTGAAGTATGGAGTAATATTAAAGAATACCGATTACCAGATTTCGATAATGCTTGACTCTGTTTTAAATGATTCCCGCTGTCCGACAGGGGCAGAATGTATATGGGCTGGGAATGCTGCTGTGCGATTTACCTATACATCGGCAAGCAGTAAGGTGAGTTTTGTGCTCAATACAATCTCTTCATTTCGGACCGATTCACTAATTGAGGGATATCGTATTCGGATGACTAAACTTTCTCCCTATCCAGTACTTGGCGTAGCGATTAAACAGTCTGATTATAAGGCGGAGATTGAGATTAAGAAAGAATAACACAGATGAGAAAACAGCTTTACTCTGCTGTCAAAGTTGTTGAATGGCTCTTGCTAATGACCCTCACAAGGGAGGGATGAATACGGATAAGAGTGGATTATATTGTAGTTTTTGTGGTCAGAATGGAAGATTTAAAGACGAAGGAATTACCCTTGAGGAGAAGATTGTGGAAAATATTCAGATTTAGTTATACATCCCCACTTTCTGCCTATATTGATTATTAGATTTTGTAGATTTACAACCCTAAGTAGTACATAATTCTGTTATTCCATTTAACCTAAATCCACCGAAAGATTAATTATGCAGAATGAATTAAGACCTTTTTGGAACCGGATTTTTTCGTTTAACTGGAAATTCGGACTTTTTTTAATTCTTCTGATTTGTATCCCCCGGTTTTTTCTGGTTCTTCATGCCAATTCTTCGGGAAGTTATGGATCCATCGGACTTATAATGGTCATCTCTGCCCTGGCGCCATTCCTGTTCCTTGGTAAATACGGCAGGAAACAAATTGGGATTACCAAACCTTCAAAATACAGCTGGCTTTTAATCGCCTTTGCCTCAGGTCTGGGTGCGAGCATCCTCCTTTACTTTTTAGGTGAGATTCTATACGGCAATTCGTATGAAAACTGGTATGTCTATATCGCGAAATCATATAAAATACCTCCCGGACTAGATCAGCACAACAAGGCGATCTTGTTCGTTATCATGGCTTTAACCGGAATGACCTTCAGCCCGGTAGGTGAGGAGCTCTTCTTCAGGGGAATTGTTCATGCCAGTTTTGCAAAATCGATTGGCGAGAAAAAAGCAGGAACCGTTGAGGGATCAGCATTTGCCTTAACCCATATCTCCCATTTCGGACTGGTGTTCATCAGTGATCAATGGAGTTTTCTGTTTGTACCTGCGATAATCTGGGTAGGGAGCATGTTCCTGGTAAGCAAAATGTTTTTAATAGTGAAAAGATATTCGGGTTCACTATTCGGGGCAATCATTTGTCATGCCGGATTTAATCTGGGAATGATCGGTTGCATCTTCTACGGAGTATTTTAAACAAATGATTCTGTTTAATTATCCTGATTTTACTAAACTAAATTATAATTAAAATGAATCTCTACTCCCATCTCTGGAAATCGTTTATCCGCAATGAGCGGTGGAGAAGGAATTTGCTGACTAAAATTCTGTTTGGGATTCTGATTCTCTATTTTATCATTACATTTTTAGTCCTTGGTTTGAATATTGGTAAAATACTGGGGCAAATGGGGGGAGATCCTGTT
>CAIXCY010000276.1 GCA_903918045.1 uncultured Bacteroidia bacterium | reverse complement strand
GGATTGTATGGCCAGACAATTGCTTTGGCTGGATCATAAGTTCTTTGTTTCCAAACCTGAACGAGTGTGAAAGGAGAATCAGGATTCGTTTTGTCTGCATGGCTGCGGCCGTGCAAAGCCATCTGAATCTTATCTACATCACCCCAACGTTTAAGATCATGAAAGCGATCGGTCCACTCACAAGCCAGTTCACAGCGACGTTCATGTTTGAGATCCGCAAGTGTTGGCACTGCTACAGCAGCCAGTCCGACCCGAGCCCTGATCTCATTCAGAGGAGCGGCGGCATCTGAAGCTCTGTTGAGATTCAATAACGCTTCTGCTTTGAAAAGAAGCACTTCGGCATATCGCATCAATGGGAGGTTCAGACAGGTTGTCGGATAGTCCCCATTTTGATTGATAAAGGCGTTAGTTCCTGAATTGCCACCTGTGCCATACTGATAAGGCTCCATATATTTGTTAATCTGGAAACCGGAAAGACTGTTGGTTGAATTATACCTTTTGGTTTCTCCAAAATAGGTGAAGGTGTCTCCAAATTTGAGAATTGTAACTTCACGACGAGGATCGTTTGCTTCGTATTCATCGTACAACTCTTCAGTAGGTTGGAAATATCCCCAGCCATTGTATTTACCCCAGCCTTTATTTTCAAGGACAACCCCGGGGAATTCGCTTCCTCCCTGCGTTCCTGATGTAACTGACCACATATATTCAGAACCCCAGTTCTGGGCAATGGTGAAAGCTGCGCGGAAGCTGGCTTTTGGATCACCTGCGACCGACGCCAGGGCACGTCCTCCTTCATTTTTAATTTTATCACAAAGATCTGGGATCGAAGCCCATTTGGTATTATCCCAGGCTGCCCAGTACGCATAAGTTTTTACCATGTAACCCCATGCAGCAGCCTTGTGCGCACGACCCTGATCGGCAGCGCCGTAGGTTTGGAACAGCGGAAGCAACTCAGCCGCTTTAGTGAAGTCAGCAATAATTTGTGCATAATTATCTTTTACTGAAGCAAGTTGCGGAGGAATCCGTTTTTGGTATTCCGGATTCTCAGGACCATCATAAGGGACACCCTGCTTATCAGTGCCATATAAATAGGCTGCCCAGAAATGAGTGAAACCACGCATGAAATAGGCCTCGCCTTTAGCCCGGTTTTTTATGGCATCGCTGACATTTTTGGCATTATCGATGTTTGCAAGAACCTGGTTTGCCTTATCCATCGTCCAGTAAAGGTCATTAAAGGCACCCACGGTGTAACCTTCACGGCCACTGCAGATAAAATTCTTGATGTTTTCGGCATCTGCTTTTGACCGACCAATGATAAGGTCATCACTTGAAGCCTGTACCCAGAACAGGTTGCGGCCCCAGGTTGATTCATAGCGCATTGATACGTACATCGCAGCAACTGCTTTGTTGATATCCTCTTCACTCTGCCAGAAATAGGCAGTTGTTGGCAGTCCGTTGGGCTTAGTGTCGACCCAGTCTTTCGAACACGAGGTGGAAAGCAGTAGGGTTAATAGGATGAAATATATATTTTTCATTTTTCTGATTTTTTAGAATTAGAAATTAAGTTTAGCACCGAAGGAGAATACTCTTGATACAGGGTATTGACCGGCATCAAGACCATAACCACCAACCTCAGGATCCATTCCGGAATATTTGGTGAATGTGAGGAGGTTTTGGCCGCTGAAATACAATCTGAGTGAACCATTCCATGGTGTCTTTTTGAAAGTATATCCGATTAGCAGGTTCTTTAAACGAAGGTAATCACCGTTCTCAAGATACCAGTCCGAAGGAGTGCCGAAGTTTTTGTTTGCATCGCTTGCGCTGATTTGTGGGATAGAGGATCCTGTGTTCGTAGGTGACCATGCCGTAAGAATTTTGTCCCAACGGTTGTAACCCTGTTCCGAAGCATTAAGGGTTGATTCTTTAAATGCATTGAACAGTTTAACTCCGCTAACCCCCTGGAAGAAAAGACTTAAATCCCAGTTTTTCCAGTTGATATTGGCAGTAAATCCATAGGTAAATTTAGGGAATGCATTTCCCATATATACGCGGTCTGCATCACTAATTTTTCCATCCTTATTTTGATCTACAAATTTAAGGTCACCTGCTTTGGCGTTAGGCTGGATCAATACCCCATCTTTAGTGTATGCGGCCACTTCAGCGGCACTCTTAAAGATTCCTGCACTTTGATTCAGCCAGTAGGAATAGTATGGTTGTCCAACCGTTGAACGGAAAGGAGCCAGAATACCTCTCCATGAGTCGCCATGTGCCCAGTAGGATGTTGGATTTGCATCGATATAGGTCACCTCATTTTTCAAGGTGGCAAAGTTTAATCCCAGGCTATAATTAAACGCTCCTGCTTTATCTGTCCAGTCAGCGGCAAATTCAAAACCTATGTTGGAAATTTCACCTTCATTAATTAATGGAGCGCCTACACCGTAAGTGGCTGTCCATTTGGTATCCTGCTGCTTGATCAGATCAGAGGTTTTCTTCATGAAATAATCGGCCGTAATACTCAATTTCTTTTTGAGCATCAACACATCTACCCCGAAATCAGTCTGCTGGGTCGTCTCCCAGGACAGTTTGGCATTGTAGGCGCTCGAAATATAAGCTGCCGGTGAATAAGGAGCTCCGTTTCCAACCTGGTAGGTATTGTCACCCGATAAACTGGGATAACCATAATACATTCCGATGGATCCGAGGTTACCGATTTTACCCCAGCTTGCACGCACTTTTAAAAGGTTAATCAGTGCCACGTTGAACCATGGCTCTGATGTTACTTTCCAGGCGCCGGTCAATCCGGGATAATCCTTTGCACGGTTGCCAACTGCAAGTCGACCGGCGATATCACGACGGTAGCTGGCCGTTGCAAAATAACGGTCGGCATAACTGTAGGATACACGACCAACATACGAAACATTACGGTCTTTGTACTCTCCATCCCATGGACGGTCTTTCGAAAAAGTCTGTGCATTTACCAAATACTGGGCCCAGGCATCTTCCCGGTTAAAATCGCGGGCAGTAAGTCCAAAACTTCTGCTCTCGTCCTCTTTCGAAGTTGTGGAAGCCATCAGCCCAAGGTTGTGTTTGTCAAAAACACGGCTGTAATTAATCGTATTCTCCCAAACCCAATGGTAATCTCTGCCAGTATTGTAATCAAGACTGTTTTGATTATTTGGCTTGCCTGGCTCAGGGCGTAGGTAATTGAAATTCTTGTAGAATGAATTAAAACCCTTATAGGAGAACCTGGAGGTAATTTCCAGACCTTTAATAACATCCGTAAGATGTAATTCAGACGTTGAAAGGAGATTGCTGTTGCGAACAAAACTCTGGTTTCTAAGCAGTGAAGCAAGCGGGTTTACTACGTCACCGTGAATACCAAGATATTGAGAATCAACGGGACCTACCCCTCCGAACTTGCCATTGGCGTAATAAGGGGTGGCAGAGCGCGGCATGTAAATAGCCGAAAGAATTGTTCCCGTATAACCGCTCTGTGTATCAGTACCGCGGTTGTCATTATTAACCCAGAAAAGATCTTCCTTGAATTTCAGGTATTTATTGATCTGATAACTGGAGTTAAATCTTAAGGTAATATTCTGGCTGTAGGTGTTCACCAATGTTCCATCTTCCCTTTCGTACTTGGCCTGAAACATTGTGGTTAATTTGTCGGTACCTCCATTTACAGTAACAGTATGACGCTGAACCGCTGCAGTTCTGAAAACTGTGCTGATCCAGTTGGTGCGGGTAACCTGATCATTGGGATTTTTAGTAATGTCCCATCCCGAAAGGGGTGTCTGCCCTGCATTGGTATATGCCAGATTGGATACTTTGGCTTCATCACTGGCAGTTAATGATTGTGGTAATTTCCAGGCAGATCTCACGCCATAGAAACCATTATATTCAATTGATGGTTTCCCCTCTTTTGCCTGGCGGGTTGTGATCAGGATTACACCTGCGGACCCTGCATGAGCACCATAAATAGCTGCGGAGGCAGCATCTTTTAAAATAGTTATCGATTCTACATCTTCCGGATTAAAAGGAGCGTCCGGAACACCATTCACGACATACAATACACTTTCAGTTTTAGAACCTGTACCGCGGATTGTAACTGCCGGACCAGCCCCTGGCTGACCTCCCTGGTTTACAACTGTAACTCCGGGAACATGTCCCTGGATCATACTGGCAACACTTAACTGTGGAGTTTCCTTAAGCTTATCGATGTTCTGAACAACCGCAACGGCAGCGGATAAGTCCTGTTTCTTTGTGGTACCATATCCGATAGCCACAACCTCTTCAAGACCGATCGTGAGCTGATTCATTGTGATATTCAGGTTGCTTTTCCCTGCCACCAAAATCTCCTGGCTTTGTAATCCAATGAATGAAAATATAACACTTCTGGCACCCACGGGAAGCGCGAGCGTATAATTACCCTCTCCATCGGTAACAGTCCCTACTGTCGTCCCCGAAACTACCACAGTTACCCCTGGAAGTGCAGTTCCTGATTGGTCTGTAACTTTACCGGATATCTTTTGACCAGTCTGTTGGGAGGAAGTGGACGCGTCATTATCAGATGACTTAACGATAATATTTTTTCCAATAATCTCGTAACTCACAGCATTTTTGCCAAATACGGTAGCCAGAACCTCATCAATCTTACTGTTCTCAAGATCCACCGAAACCTTTCGCTGGTCATCAATCTGTCCTTTGTTATAAAAAAAGAAGAATTCAGATTGCTTTTCAACAGCATCAAAAACCTCCGCAATAGTCGCATTTTCCATCTTCAGGTTCAATCTGGCCGTTTGTGAATAAACACTTGCCGTTGCCTGTGTGATCGTAATCACTAAAATAGCTAGGAATAGTTTCATAATTCGAGACATTTTTTTAAACAGGAGCTCTCTCCCCCTGTTTAGATTGGTTTTTTTTTTCATACTTTTGAATGTTTTTAAATAAATAAAATGATTTATCGTTTTTCGCCCCCAAAGGCGTTTTTCTGCAACGGGAATAGGTGAGACTATTTCCGTTGTTTTTTTAGTTAGTAATCCATGTTTCCTTTCTTTTCATTGGCTTTTTTATTTTTGATTTGTTGTGATTTTTTTTTATAATTTAACAATTTATTTAAATGCAAAAATCGCTATAAATTATTACAGTTTAGTTACATATAAATTACATTGGTGTTGCTAAATTAACAGTAAGTTAATTATATAAAATATAATTAACGATTTATTGTAGCCACACTTCGCGATCTTTAATAGTATAGTTTAGTTTAACACTTCTTTTCAGTGTTTCGAAAGCATCGAGCAGATCCTGGTCGTAACTGAACATTCCCCTGAAACGTAGTTTGGCCAGTTTAGGATTCTGAATGTGTATTTTAATATCATACAACCGTTCAAGTTCGGCAATAATCGTTTGCAGATCAGCGTCTTTAAACAGAAATTTTTCACTTCTCCAGGCACTGAACCGTGCCGCATCGACTTTATTAATTGTCATTTTTCCATCACTTACCTGATAGATCGCCTGTTCCCCCGGGCTAAGAAAATAGGGGATACCGCCGGGTTTTGATGCTGTAAGCTGAATGGAGCCCTCCTCAAGTGTTGTCGTTATTTGTTCCTCCTCGGGGTAGGCTTTGATGTTAAATGAGGTGCCCAGCACCTTCACGGTAGTATTTTGAGTTATTACAAAAAATGGCTTTCTGGCATCTTTGGTGACCTTGAAATATCCTTCACCGTTAAGTTTTACCTCTCTTTTTTCAGAACCTTCTCCAGAGGGATAACTGAGAGTTGACCCGGCGTTTAGCCATACCTCGGTTCCGTCAGCCAGATTACAAACTGCAATATGTTTCCGTGGTGCAGAAACCGAATTCCAGGAAATAGTTTTTTGTAAGGGTTGGTTTGCACCCAGGTACCAGCCAATTGCAAGCATAAGAGGTCCGATAAAAATTGCAGCAATCCGGAGGAATTTCAAAGCCAGCCGGTCCCTGTTTTGTTGAAGGGCTATTTGGGTCATAATCGTTCCCTGAACTGCCATTTTATCCTGTTCAATTTCGCTGGTTTCCAATCGGACAGGACAATTATTCCAGGTTTTTACAGCCTCACCGAAGACTTTTTTATTTTCATCCGATAAATTCTTCCAATGCTCAAGCGCTTCCAGTTCAGAGGAAGTGATGTTTCCGGATAGAAATGCGGCTATTTGCTGGTCATAATCGGGTAATTGGTGATCCATTTTGGCTCGTCCTTATTTTTGATATAGCTCTAAGACGACAAGCAGGTTATTTCCCCTGTAACAGAGATCTGTTATTTTTTGAGAAGAGGTAAACAAGGATTTGAATATGTTGATTAACAGATAATTTCGATTTTAATTTTTTGAGTGCGATTCCCATCTGCATCTCAACCGTTTTGACCGATATTCCGAGTCTCAGGGCAATCTCAGTATAACGAAGTTCTTCAAAGCGACACAGGAGAAAGATTTCGCGACATTTTTCAGGTAACTCACCGATGGCTGCATTTATCCGGGCATTGAGTTCTGCCTCCTCTATTAAGTCGCGCTCAACAATGATCTCTTCGGGTTTGATATCGTTCAGATACTTCGTTTCAACGAGCTTATGTTTGAGGTAATCAAGGGCACTATTTTGCGCGGCTTTAAAAAGGTAACTTTTTAAAGAGTGCTGAATAACAAGTTTATCCCGTTTTATCCAGAGATCGACAAATACTTGTTGAACGAGTGAGCGTGATTCATCCAGATCATGGATATATTTGTCTGTAAAATAGCATAGCGAGGTATAATAGTGGTCGAAGGCCTTTGCAAAAGATTCCTCATTACCCTGGCGTATCATCTTCAATAACTCTGGATCACCATTCATTTTAGGGAGAGATCTGATTTGGTCGTTTAAGTCAGTTTTGATAGATACAAATATATACAATTTTAAATTAGACAGAATCGGTTTGATTCCTCATTCTCTTTTATTCTTCCTGTTTTGATGACCCTTAATTTTTTTACTGTTCAGAATCAGCGTATATAGCATTTCAGATGCCATAGAAAATCGTACAAGGGGGTCAGGAAATAAAACTGAGGCTTATCTCTTAATTTAAGGTTAAAAGCGACTATTGTTTTTCGTTTTTATATTTGGTACTGCTGCTTTTTTTATAATTTTACGAACAAAATGAAATATTCGTTGTTTATTGTAACATTGTTGGATTATTAATTAGAAACGCAGTTTAAGCAAATGCCACAAGATTATATTCCCGTATTAATTCAGACCTTAATTGTATTTGGTTTTGTGATTACCACAATGGTAGCTACACATTTTCTGGGTCCTAAGAGGTCTTCCGCAGCCAAACTTGAGAATTTTGAATGTGGAATCGAAGGATTGGGAAATGCAAGAAGTCCGTTTTCAGTGAAATATTTTCTGATTGCAATTCTCTTTGTCCTTTTTGATGTAGAGGTTATCTTTATGTATCCATGGGCTGTGAATTTCAAGTCATTAGGAAAAGAGGGTTTCCTGGATATGTTTTTATTTATGATTCTTGTCCTTGCCGGTTTTATCTATATTATTCTTAAAGGTGCATTAAAATGGGATAAGCGGTAAGGCAACCGAAATTACTTGTACATGTTTGAAAAAGAAAAAATAAAAATGGCTCCTACTTTGGCCGAGACCCCTGAAGGGATTTCCGGACAAGGATTCTTTGCCACTTCGATGGAGAAAGCCGTTGGCCTGGCCCGGAAAAATTCACTCTGGCCTTTACCCTTTGCAACCTCATGTTGTGGAATCGAATTTATGGCTACTATGGCATCTCACTACGATCTTGCCCGTTTTGGTTCCGAAAGGTTAAGCTTCTCACCCCGCCAGAGCGACCTGCTGATGGTGATGGGGACAGTGGCAAAAAAAATGGGTCCGGTATTGCGCGAGGTATATATTCAAATGGCTGAACCAAAATGGGTTATTGCTGTTGGTGCATGCGCCTCAAGCGGAGGAATTTTTGATACTTACAGTGTCCTTCAGGGAATTGACCGGATTATCCCTGTCGATGTTTATGTTCCCGGTTGTCCGCCGCGTCCTGAACAAATCATTGACGGAATCATTAAAATTCAGGAGCTTGTCGGAAATGAATCGTTACGGAGGAGAAATTCAGCGGAGTATCAGCATTTAATGGATTCCTATAATATCGAGTAGAGTTGATTCTGTTTCAATACGTAAACCGTCGGTTCAGTCAAAATTAAGTACTTTAAAACATATCTTTGTGTTCCAGATCATTCCAGAGAGAAACGAGTTAGTTGTC
>CAIXCY010000275.1 GCA_903918045.1 uncultured Bacteroidia bacterium | reverse complement strand
TTCCAGTTTCATGAACATCCAGGTTGCATTGTTGAGGCAGTTAGCGATTTGCGTCAGGACCGACGAGAAAACCTAATGAAAGTTTACGGCTGTTCAAAGAGTTTTGAATCACTCGAAAAACTGATACTTGATCCCAAAATTGACGCCGTATTTATTGCAACCCCTGCGCCCGATCATGTGCGTCATGTGGTAATGACCCTCAAAGCCGGGAAAAATGTACTTTGTGCAGTTCCCGCAGCCATGACTATTGAGGAGTGCTATCTTTTAAGGGATACAGTCCGGTCGACAGGACTTACCTATATGATGGCCGAAACAAGCTATTTCAGGCAAAATACAATTTCGGTACGAAAATTTTATAACGAAGGACTCTTTGGAGAGATGTTCAGTGCGGCGGCAGAATACAACCATCCCGGCCTGGAAACGCTGTGGTTTGAAGATGGCAAGCCAACCTGGCGTCATGGCCTCCCTCCCCTGCTCTATCCAACACATTGTACCGCATTTTTGATAGGCATTACTCAGGAAAGACTGACAAAAGTAAGCGCCCTGGGGTGGGGTGACAAAAGCCCGCTGCTGCAAAATAATCCGTATAATAATCCGTTCTGGAATGAGACCGCCTTCTTTAAAACCAATAAGGATAAACCCTTCAGAGTAGAGGTAATCTGGAAAGGTGCTCTCAGAAATACCGAACGCGCCGAATGGAGGGGAGACAAAATGTCATTCTTTTCATCTACAGAGGAGGGGAAGGATCATACCATAGTAAGAGAGGCAGATGGCACAGGAAAAGATGATGCGGGATTCCAGCATAAAGTAAATATTACAGAATCCTATCCTCAGCACAACTGGTGGGAGACCAATCTTCTGCCGGAACCATTGCGGCATAACTCAGGTCACGACGGGTCTCACTCATTTATCACCCACGAATTTATTGATTCCTTAATTCATAACCGACAGCCCAAAGTGAATGTTTATGAAGCCATAGCCTATACCGCTCCGGGAATCGTGGGCCATCAGTCGGCTCTAAAAGGTGGTGACTATTTGGATATCCCCAACTTTGACATTTAATTAAGAGCAGAAAAATAAAACCAGATAAATATTTGAATGCATAATATTTTGGATTAATATCATAAATATTACCTTTGATTTGACGGATTTGGTTCGGCCAGAAACGCTGTCATCCAATACTAAAACCATCTGCATTTCTATTATAATCAGACGACCTATTATTTTCACCCTTCAACAAATTAATTAGGAACAAGAAAATAATCTTCTTGCCTGTTCTTCTATGGCCTGCATTAATATCATTTATATTAATGCAGCATAAAAAGTTAATAATATTTAATTTCATAATAATTTAATTTAAAACACGAATGAAACCAACCAATCCGAATTATTTGCGAAAAAGAAAATGGTCAGTAAGGTTCCTGGGTATGGTATTACTTTTAATATCAACAGTTGGAATAACCTACGCACAGGAAAAATCAATAAGTGGAAAAGTAATCGATGAGTCTGGTTTCGCAGTTCCTGGTGCTACCATAGTTGTCAAGGGGACTACCAAAGGGACGGCCAGTGATGCAGACGGAAAATTCTCAATTACCCTTCCCTCTTCCTCGAAAACGCTTATAATCTCTTTTGTCGGCATGAAGTCTCAGGAGATTCAGCTTAATAATCAATCTGCTATTTTGGTTACCCTTTTATCCGAAACGATTGGAATAAATGAGGTTGTTGCGATCGGTTATTCGACCTCAACACGAAGGAATGTTGCAAGTGCTATTGCCAAAATTTCTGAAAAGGAGATTGTAGGGCTATCAGTTACTGATGCCAATCAAATCCTTCAAGGGAAGATGGCCGGTGTTCAGGTAATTGACAACAGTGGTGATCCGGGTGCAGGAGCACGAATCATTATTCGAGGAGTGGGATCATTTACAAACTCCGATCCCCTTTATGTTATTGATGGTATTCAGGGTGGAAATATTAATTCGATTCCTGCTCAGGACATGGAAAGCATAACGGTATTAAAAGATGCTTCCTCCACGGCTATTTATGGTTCTGCAGCCGCCAACGGGGTTGTAATTATCACAACAAAAAGGGGTAAAAAAGGAAAAATACAGGTAGAATATGACGGATCTATTGGTGTTGCTTCTGTAAGCAAGCGTTACAATATGCTGAATGCTACTCAGGATGTTGATTTAGTAGCAGATGTTCAGGCTGCAGCAAATCTGCCACTAACTGATAAATTAAAGACACCTGATGTTCGGATTACACGGACAGACTGGCAAAAGGAGGTCTTTAGAAATGCTACAATTAATAATCATAACGTTCGCATATTCGGAGGAGGAGAAAATTCAACCTATTCCTTTTCTGCAGGTTATCAAAATCATGAGTCTACGGTGATTGATCGTGATTTCCAGCGTGCCACCTTCGGATTTAAATTAGACCAGTCGCTGTTAAATAAAAAGGTTCGCCTTTCAGAAAACCTCCGTATAAAAAATGACGTGAATAAAGGTGTATTAGCGAATTTCAATGATGCACTAAGAATGCCTCCTTACCTGCCGGTTCTCGACCCTACAAATTTGGGGGGGTATTCACGGGCGGATAAGATCAGCGACCTGCAGGATTCTAACAATCCACTGAATGCAGTTCATAATACCAATTATCAATCAAGATCCCTCGATTCCGAGCTTGAACTAAATGCCGAAGCTGATATTTTCTCAGGATTAACAGTTAAATCCCAAACCAGACTTTCTTCCGGAAATTATCATGACATTAACTTCAATTATCCTTCCAATGGCGGTAATTTCATTAAAACAACTGCCGACATGAGCGAAAACTACAACTATTATTATAGTATGATTTTGGAGAATTTCTTTAATTACAATAAGCAGTTTGGAGATCATTTGATCAGCGCCACACTGGGTAATACCTATTCTCCGTCAAATAATTATCGATCAATCGCTGTGGCTGGGTCTAATTATACAAGCACTTCAATTCAGAATGTAGCATTGGCTAACTCAAATTCAGTAACCGGGGCCTCTGTTAACAGCGGCAAATCCAGATTATCCTATTTTAGCCGGGCCGGATATACCTATAAAGAGCGGTATGTTCTGAATGTAAGCGCCCGCCGTGATGCTTCAAGTGTATTTGGAGCGAATAATCGCTGGGGAACTTTTTATGGCATTGGATTGGGATGGACACTTTCGGAAGAAGAATTTATGAAATCGATTAGTTCTATTTCCAATCTTAAATTAAGAAGCAGTTATGGCAAAACTGGCAATGATAATATCGCACCTTTCCTGACGACACAAAACCTATGGAAAGGAAGTTCCAATAATATCGTTTACTCTTTTGGTGATGGAACTCCTTATTCAATTGGTTCAACAGTGAATTCAATTGCCAATCCAAATCTGAAGTGGGAAGAGACAACTCAATATGATCTTGGTATTGACATTGGGTTCCTAAAGAACAAACTTAATTTCACTTTTGACTATTATCATAGAGACAACAAAGATTTGTTGATAAATACGACACTGCCTTTGACTACCGGGTTAGGGTTACCGGGACAAAACGGTACGCTGATGGTAAATGCTGCCAGCATGAAAAATACCGGTCTTGAGTCAGCTGTCTCATACATTCACGATTCAGGACCGGTTAAATGGAATTTTACAGGGAATTTAACTTATAGCACAAATAAAGTAACTGCATTGGGGACTTTAGGAAACAATCCAATTTCCAATGGTGAATTTATTCCCGGAATTGGGAACTCGACACGCACTGACATTGGAAATCCGCTGGCTTCCTATTATGGTTATATTGTTGATCACGTAGCAGTTAGTCAAGCTGAAGTTGACCATTTGAATTCCGCAACAAAAATAAAAACAGCTGGCGTAGTCACAGAATATATTACCGGTTTAAAACCCGGAGATTTTATTTATAAGGATGTGAGTGGTGATGGATACATTGATGCCAAAGACAGAACCTACATTGGAAACCCCTCCCCTAAATGGCAATACGGTGGGGTTATAAATGCTTATTACAAAAATATTGATTTCCAGATGCAATTTCAGGGAATAGCGGGAGTAAGTGCAGTTAACGGAAATAAATACTGGTTTGAAGGGATGACAAATTCATTCAATCAGACAACAGATGTACTAAGGCGCTGGAAAAAAGATGGTGATGTTACCGATATGCCTGCTGCAGCACAAAATTCAGGAACCAATATGCTCTTTTCGACCTGGTATGTTGAGAATGGTGCATACTTCAGAATGAAAAATATCGCCCTTGGATATACACTCCCTAAAAATTTGTTTTATAGTTCATTCACAAAACTAAGGGTTTATATTGCGGTTCAGAATCTTTTTACCCTTACTAAGTATAAGGGCTACGATCCCGAAATTTCATCCAGTTCACCAACTGACTCTAATAATTACATTTTCCAGCGAGGAATTGACATGACACAGCATCCTAATCCAACTACATACCGTATTGGTTTACAACTTAATTTCTAATAAAAAAACTATGAAAAAGACAATCATATTTCCACTCTTACTATCTCTTTTATTCATTGATTGCAGTGAAAAGGTTTTAAATGTAAAAAACGAAAACGGCTATATAGGCTCAACATTCTTTAACAGCGCAGAAGCATTTAAAGAAGCCTCAACAGCAATGTATACACCCCTATTATATACCGGAATGTATTGCAGGGAATTTTATTTCATCTTCGACCTTCTGGGAAATGATGCTGAGAAAAATTTTCCGTTAGAAGGCAGTTTACTCGAATTTCCAATTTACACTCATAATGCCAATACTACTGAACTAAATTATCTATTCGACTCCTGTTTCAAAATGGTCTTCAGGACAAATTTTGTGATTGATCAGTTGCAAACCTGGAAATCAACTGTCCCATCCGATATTGATTTAAACAAAAGAATCACCGGAGAGGCGCAATTCCTTCGTTCTCTAGCCTATTTCTGGCTGGTTACCTGTTATGGCGACGTTCCATTAAAAACTAAATTATCGGATCATTATATTGTAGAATCGACGCGGACTCCTGCTTCACAAATCTGGACCTCTATAGAATCGACTCTATCTGAAGCAATAAATAACCTGCCGTTATCTTATCCTGACGCTGATTATGGACGCGTTACAAAAGGGGCAGCTGTTGCATTGCTAGGAAAGGTTTACCTATACGAAAAAAAATATGTTGAAGCTGCTAATCTGCTTTCCACGTTAAATTCAGCTCCCTATGATTATGCATTGGCAAATGATCTTGATGATATGTTTGTTAACGATATCAAAACAAAAGAGACACTTTTTGCCGTTATGAATGGCCCTTGGGAAGGCTGGGGTACTGGTGATGCCTATTATATGTTTGGGGGTCAGGAAACATGGGGCGGGAAATGCACCGTTTCCGACCGCGCAATGGAATACGGGTTTAATGACTGGTGGAATGTATTGGTTTCAGATGCTTTAATAAATTCATTCACCTATCCTGACACGAATGGTAATACCTATACAGACCCACGTGCAGCAAAAACATTTTACGCTGCTTCAGGAGCTTTTGGGGGTGATTCTATCTATTGCGAAAACTGCCCCGAAGGAAAGGTTCAATATGGCGTAACGGTAAATAACGGACAAGTATCCTGGCGGAAATATGAATACTACGAAAATACAATGTCATATGGCGAACCGGAAAGTCCTATAAATGGGCAGGTAATCCGCTATGCCGATGTATTGTTAATGCAGGCTGAAGCATTAATTGAAAGCAACCAGGTATCTTCAGCACTACCACTGATAAATCAGGTACGTGCACGATCAGGCGCTTTTCAATATAATTCATTAGGAGATCAGCCTGATGCCAGGACTATATTGAGAAGAGAACGTCAGATTGAACTGGCTGGGGAACAATCCAGATTTTTTGATCTAGTCCGTTGGGGAACTCTGGTGAATACTATAAATACAGAGAAACAAGCTGCCCTTGGCATTCAACCTGTAAAACCCTACCATGTACTTCTGCCAATCCCACAATCTGAAAAAGATGCAAATCCGGCTCTTGCAGCACAGGTGAAAAATAACTGGAATTAAATAAATTTATTTCTTTAATGACAAGCTAAAAAATATCCGTTTCCCTTCTTTCAAAAATTCTTTTAATCGATATTTGCCGAAATAAATTTTTTTGTAAAACATTTTTAGTATAATAGCCATATTACTCGAAATTCAAGAAGTTCATACAATGAAAAATTCAAGAAGAGACTTTTTAAAAGCTGCAACAATTACAGGGGCAGCGGCATTACTAATACCCGGCAGGATCAGCGGAGCGGAGAAGAAAAAATCACATGCCGGAAGACTTCAAATTCAACTGAAAGAAAATGCAGTCATCCTGTTCCAGGGTGATTCAATCACCGATGCAGGAAGAGACCGGAAAAATCAGGAGCCCAATAACACCGATGCCATTGGACATGGATATGCCCTATTCGCTTCGGGTCATCTGTTGGAAAAATATGCAGAGAAGAAACTAACAATCTACAATCGCGGCGTCAGCGGTAACAAGGTATTTCAGTTGCGCGAGAGATGGGATGAAGACTGTATCGCACTAAAGCCAGATGTATTAAGTATCCTGATTGGCGTAAATGATTATTGGCATACGCTGGGTGGTGGTTATAAAGGAACACTCCAGAAATTTATGACCGATTACAGGGAACTCCTTAATTATACCAAACAAAAGTTGCCGAATGTGCAACTAATTATTTGTGAACCCTATACGCTTAAAGGCGGAGGAGCAATCAAGCCCGAACAGTGGTATCCGATGTTTGATGAATATCGTAAAGCGACAAAAACATTAGCTGAAGAATTCCATGCAACCTATGTCCCTGTTCAGACAATTTATGATAAGGCAATTCTACGGGCGCCTGACCGTTACTGGGCTCCTGACGGAATCCATCCCGGATTGCCCGGTGCAAAATTAATAACAAACGGGTGGCTCAAGGCAACTGGACTGCACAAAAAGGGTAAGAAAAAGAAGGAAGACGATTCGAATTCATAATAATTTTCAGATAAAAAATCCTTAAAAATAAACAGTTCAATACCAACCGGGTTAGTGATTTCATCTGTCACTAATCCGGGTGGTCTATTCTCAGGAGTTGGAGTTATTTGTGGGAATGCAATCCAACTTTATTCCCTTCGGTATCAATAAAGAATGCCATATACCCAACCTGCTCATTCACAAATGTTTTAGCCATGGCTACTTGTCCGCCAGCCTCGGCAACCCGTCCCAGTGGTACTTCAAGGTCAGGATTCCCATTCAGATAAATTACAGCTCCCTCGGAGGATGGTTTATGCATCTCACTCTGAACCAATGCACCCGACACTTTCCCGGCTGAATCATCCGCAGGAAAAACAGCCATTGACATACCCATCATCTCAACTTGCGCCGTTGATATATCGAAAACGATATCATAAAATTTCTTAGCCCTGGAAATATCGCTTACTGCGATCTCAAACCAGTTTAGTGCATTTTCTGTTTTTTCCATCTGAAATTAAATTAGAGAATGAATTAATTAGTTGTCATTTTAAGAGGACTACCTAAAGCCCATGAATTTTATCTGTTAACACGTAAGTAAACGAATCCTGTTCAAGATAGTTCAGTCAATATTCACATTTTATTAAAAAAGGGTCAATTCCCGGAAAATTCATCCCTTTCCCCTTACAATGAAGCTACCAAATGAATAAAGTGTTGATTTATTCAACACCTGTATAGATCCCATACATAGCTGCCAATATTCTATTATACAGATTGTTAACCGCATAATAATTAATTATTGTTGATTTATTCAACACTTTGTATGTATATTATATAAACACACTACGCATTATAGCATTCTATGTCAGATACTTAAGCCTGCTATTTTCCTTTGGCACCATAATTGAATACCTCTGTTTGTCACATTAAAAGGAAATACCATGAAAACCAGGATCGTTTTAATTGCAGCAATAATGCTCTTTTGCTACAGCACCGGAATCTGCAAAGAATCTGCAACAACAAGGAATCATTTGCAGGTTGGTTCATTAAATGTATTTACATCGCCAGATTTGTATCCGCTGACGGCCAAATGGATCAGTGAATACAGTAAAACAAACCCGGCAGAAAAGATTGAGTTGGTAACAACCGGGGAATTGGATATATCCGCAATACTTAAAAGCAAACCGGGTCTTGGTTTTATCAGGGATGAATCTTTTTCCACCATGAAGAATGCTCCATTATGGAATATGGTGGTAGGCAGGAACATCATTGTGCCAATCATGAATAGAAACAATCCGTTAAAGGATGAATTGGATAAAAAAGGGATCACCACCGATGGGTTCCTCCGGCTTTTAACGACCAATGAGAAACAAAACTGGACAAACCTGATTGAGAATCCAACCGGGAAAACTAAAAACCCTGTTCATTTTTATTTTGTCAACGATCCTGTTATAACCTCCGGAATAGCCAGTTTCGCGGGTTTGAAAGAATTTAAACTCAATGGTATTCCTGTGGCCACAGAACAACATATGATTGCTGCAATTCAAAACGATCCCTACGGCATCGGATTTTGCAAACTGAACAATGTATCAAATCAGCTTAATCAGGGGAATAGCTCAGTCATTAAACTTGTCCCTATTGATAAAAATAAAAACGGTAAAATTGATTATTCAGAAGCGATTTACGATAATCTGCAAGAGTTCACGCGTGGCGTATGGATCGGGAAATATCCGGTATCCTTATCCGGTAAGATCTATACCGTATCTTCAGCCAAGCCTAAAAATGAAGCAGAGATATCGTTCCTCAACTGGATTCTAACCGATGGACAACAATATTTAAATACCAGTGGATACAGCGATCTGGTATCCAACGAAAGACAATCACAATTGAGTAAAATCAATGAACCTTCAGCATATTCAGAAATCCGCACCGCCAGAAATCCGATCTTAATGATTAAATTTCTAATTGTTCTTGCTTTATTGGCAATGGCACTGGTGGTCGACCTGGTCATTAGACGTTCAAAAAACAAAAAAAGAGTTGTTGCAAATGCCACTCCGGCCAACCTCTTAAATGTAATAAATCAGGCAGCTACAGTTATTCCCAAAGGGCTTTATTTCGACAAAACACATACCTGGGCATACATGAAAAAGAATGGCTTGGTAAAACTGGGAATCGATGACTTTATGCAACATGTCACCGGACCACTGACTCGCGTCGAAATGAAAAAATGCGGTGAGAAGATAAAAAAAGGTGAACATCTGGTTACTATAATCCAAAAAGGAAAACAACTGAATATCTATTCACCAGTAACCGGGACTATTTCTGCTCAAAATAAAAACCTGATCACTAATGCCGGTCTTCTGAATGCCGCTCCATTTACTGATGGATGGGTTTATATAATCGAGCCGACAAACTGGTCACTGGAAATCCAGTTTATGAATATGGCTGAAAAATATGCCAATTGGTTAACATCCGAATATTCCAGATTAAGAGATTTCTTTGCAAGTGCCGTCAGGGTTCATGTACCTGCATTTGTAACCATTTTACAGGATGGTGGAGTGCTGCGTGATGGTATACTTGCTGAGTTGAGTCCAGAGGTTTGGGAAGATTTTCAAACTAAGTTTATTGATCCTACGCGGTGAATAAAAATATTTGAATCAACCTTTTAACCTGAAAAACAAATATCATGGGATTAAGACGAAGAAGCTTTTTGAAGCTGTTGGGGGTTACGGGAATAACCCTTGCAATCGGAGAAAGTTCACATGCTGCCTCAAAGACTACAGAGAGTGATGAGGAGTTTCATGGAGTACTTTATGATTCTACACGTTGCGTAGGATGCCGGACCTGTGAATATGAATGCGCTGCGGCACACAAATTACCTGAACCGATTGATAAAGTCGCAGCCGTACGTAAAACAGACGAAACCTGCAATACAGTGGTCAACACTTTCCAAACCGATAAAGGAGAGGTGTTTATTAAACGGCAATGTATGCATTGTAACGAACCTGCCTGCGCTGCCGCCTGCCTGACAAAAGCAATGCACAAAACCAAATCGGGTCCGGTAACCTGGGATGGAGATAAATGTATGGGGTGCCGTTATTGCATGGTTTCATGCCCATTCGACAGTCCAAAATTTGAATATCACAGTGCAAATCCAAAAATTCAAAAGTGCGATATGTGCGCCGAAAGGATGAAAACAGAAAAGAGCCCGGCCTGTGTCTTTAATTGTCCCAATGATGCTTTGAAGTATGGAAAGCGAAGGGATCTTATAAAGGAAGCCCGCCGAAGAATTTATGAAAAACCAGACCTGTATATCGACCATATTTACGGCGAACACGAAGCAGGCGGTACCGGATGGCTCTACCTCTCCCCCGTTCCTTTTGAACAGCTTGGGATGAATACAGCGATTCAGCAATCATCCTATCCCGAACTTACAAAAGGGTTCCTTTACAGTGTCCCTTCGGTCTTTGTACTGGTTCCGACCTTATTGTTAGGTATTCATCAGGCAACAAAGAACAATCACCTAAATCAGGAGGAAGAAAATGAAAACTAATGCAGAAACATTGACAATTACGGAGCGTCAATCTACGTGGAGATTTCTGCTTAGTGAGATGAAACCAAGAGGAAAATTTCTAACCCCATTCAATATAATCTCGATCCCAATCATTCTGCTGGGTGTCGTACTAATTGTTATCCGTTTTATGAAGGGGATTGGCTCGATAACAAACCTCACACAGGATACCCCCTGGGGTCTGTGGATTGGGTTTGATGTAGTAACGGGTGTTGCCTTCGCAGGAGGTGCCTATGTGATCACTTTCATGGTATATATCCTGAATCTGAAAAATTTTCACTCCATTGTCAGAGTTACTGTTTTGAACGGCTTTCTGGCGTATGTCTTTTATGCAGGCGCACTTCTTCTTGACCTGGGAAGACCATGGCATGTGATTAATCCGGTAATCGGAAACAGTTTTGGAACCAGTTCAGTGTTATTTCTGGTTGCCTGGCACTTTTTACTCTATATGGTTGCTGAATTAATCGAGTTTTCGCCTGCAATTGCAGAGTGGCTGGGAGCCCGCCGTGCACGCAAAATTCTTTCCGGGATGACCCTCGCTGCAGTAATTTTCGGAATCACCCTTTCAACGTTACACCAGTCAGGACTGGGAGCTCTATTTCTGATGGCAAAGGGAAAGATCCATCCCCTCTGGTATTCCGAATTCATTCCTATCATGTTTTTTGTCTCAAGTACTTTCGCAGGACTTTCGATGGTAATCTTTGAAGGCTCAATCAGCCACAAGGTATTTTCGGGTCAGATCAGTGAAAAAAACCACCAGGCCCAAAAGGGAATTATAAATAAACTGTCCAAAATTTGTGCAGGGGCCATGTTTGCATACTTTTTCCTCCAGTTACTGGTATTTATCCATGAGCAACACTGGGGCTTGCTAAACACCGGAATGGGATATTGGTATCTGCTCGAAATGTTAGGATTTGTATTGGTTCCTATGATCCTTTTTATAATCAGTTACCGGACCTTCAATACTACACTTACCCGGGTAGCCGCCATAATGACCATGATCGGGGTAATTCTGAACAGACTCAA
The DNA here is from genome assembly GCA_903918045.1 of uncultured Bacteroidia bacterium. Classification (GTDB taxonomy): domain Bacteria; phylum Bacteroidota; class Bacteroidia; order Bacteroidales; family Prolixibacteraceae; genus JAAFHB01. The sequence continues at coordinate 9,475 of CAIXCY010000275.1, read as the reverse complement.
TGTTACAGTTATCGGATTTAAATGGGAGATGGCAATCCGGTATGTCCCCTCCTGGATGGAATTCACAGTTACTCTGGCAGTAATATTTACTGAAATATGGATATTCCGATGGGTAATCACCCGTATGCCGGTCTTAAGAGACTCCCCTTCATGGGTAAAAGAAAATGAATAAATTAACCAGTAATCTTTGTTAAAGGAGATTACACAAAAACAAATAAAATGGACGGATTTAGTTATACAGACATTTTTGCTACGAAAGGAATTGAATACCTGGTTGTAATAACTTTCCTTTTACTCATGATCCCTTTCTGGATGATTCTAGGTAAAGAATCAGCAATTACGACAAGGCTGCGAAAAGTATTCAGCAACCTCTCTTTCAATGTGCTCAAAATTCCTCAGGGGCTGTTTTATGGCAAAAACCACACCTGGATGTTTATGGAGAAGTCGGGAATTGCCAAAGTTGGATTAGACGACCTGCTTCTCCACCTTACAGGAGAGGTCAAATGCCTTTTCTCAAAAAATAACGGGGAAATGATTAACAAGGGTGATTTATTTATAGAGCTGATTCAGGATGGCAAGCTCCTGAAAATAATATCACCGGTCTCAGGAAAAATAATGGGTGTAAACACAATCCTTTCACAGAATCCTGCCATATTGAACAACGATCCGTATGGTAATGGATGGATCTACAAAATTAAACCTACAAACTGGTCGGCTGAAGTACAGGAATGTCTTTTTGCAGAGCAAGCCACACAATGGTCGGCGAGGGAACTTGATCGGGTCAAAGATTTCCTGGCTGTTTCACTTGGAAATAATTCCACCGAATCGTCAATTGTTATTTTGCAGGACGGTGGGGAACTTTGTGATCATACGTTAGCTCCTTTATCGGATTCAATCTGGCAGGATTTCGAAAAAGAGTTCCTGTCTCTTTAATAAAATCCGATCCTAAGTCCGAAATAATATACTGATAAATAAATTTAAAAACTGTTGTCAACGCAACAGTTTTTTTTGTAATTTGCAGGGAATTAGCAGTTCCTGCCAACACCGATAAACAGATGTTTTTCAAAAAGAAGCAGCCGAATAATTCGCGTAATGTTATTCTTCATAATTACGTCAAATTCAGGTCGTCCATTTATGGCCGGGTTGTATTAATAATCGCCTGGCTCTCCGTGTTTCTCTTTGTATCCTTCACCCTTATTTTTAAATCGGTGAATGAGCAATACATTAATACAATCATTCGCCAAAGCGGAAACAACATTGGATCAATTGTTGAAGGTGCCTTATACCATTCAATGCTTGAGAATGACAAGAGCTCTTTGCGCAATACCCTCGATATTATAAATACACTTCCCGGCATCGATGAGGTAAATATGTACGACAGCGACGAAGAACTCGTTTACTCATCCTTCTCAACAGAGTCAGTCAAAAAACACAGCGATCCAAATTGTAAAGGTTGTCATCCCAATATTAAAACGATGTTCTCGCAGAAGGAGAAATCCTATAAAATAATTAATGTCAACAGCGACTGCGAGATGAATGTGAATGATAATGGAAGCAGGCATTTACTGATTAAATCGCCAATCTTAAATGAAAAATCGTGCTCCGTTAGTTCCTGCCATGCACATAACGAATCGGATGTTTTACTTGGATCCCTCGTAATTAAAATTCCCCTTGAGACACAGGATGCTGCTATTAAAAAATCGTCAACCGAATTTTTCCTGCTGGCCATCCTGGCAACCGCCTTGTTTTCACTCGTCTTACTATTCTTCACACGAAAGAAAATTAAAGACCCCTTAAATGCATTGGTCAATGTAAGCATAGCCGTTGCAAATGGTGATAAGAGTACGCGAATCGAGATTAAACCCAATCAGCTGGATGATATGAGGGTGGTCTCACAGGCATTTAATGATATGCTCGACAACCTTCATACGGCAACCATTGAGTTAGAAAACTGGTCGCAACAACTTGAATATAAAGTTCAGAAGAAGTCAGAAGAATTGGGAGCCGCACAGCACGAATTAATTCATGTGGAACGTCTCGCATCACTGGGGAAATTATCCTCTTCAGTAGCTCATGAGATCAATAACCCCCTTTCCGGAATACTCATATATGCCAAGTTACTGTATAAACAGGTAAGTAATCCCGAATTATATGCCACAAAGCGGGAATCGATGCTCAAACATCTGAAACTTATTGAAAATGAGACTAAACGTTGCGGAGACATCGTTAAAGGATTACTTGATTTTTCAAGAAAAGACCAGAACGATTTTGAGCCCAGACATTTGCATGAGATCCTTCAGGAAACTTATGAATTGATGTCTCATCCGATAAAAATTGCCAATATCAGCTTTAAAACAGAATTTTCAGCAATTTCAGACTATATCTATTGCAATCCCAATCAAATCAAGCAGGCCTGTGTTGCACTCCTTGTAAATGCCTCTGAAGCGGTCGTGGAAAATGGAGAGATTCTGATTAAAACAAAAAACGGGGATGAAGACTCATTCATCTTTGAAATCATCGATAACGGACAGGGTATCAATCCAACAGATATCCCTCATATCTTCGAACCATTCTTCTCTACAAAAACAAATGCAAGTGGAATAGGGTTGGGACTAGCCATTGTTCATGGAATTATACAAAACCATAAAGGGAAAATCCAGGTAAAGTCAGAACCCGGTAGCGGAACGACTCTTTCGGTAACATTACCATTGATTAAAAACTAAAGAATTTGGGGATGGCAAAAAAAATTTCAATTTTAATCGTTGACGATGAAGAGTCTGTAAGGGATTCATTGTACAACTGGTTTATAGAAGACGGTTATCGAGTTGAATGCGCCGAAAATGCAAAAAAAGCCTTAACGCTACTGGAATCTGATCAATTTGACATCATCCTGGCTGATATTAAAATGCCTGGAATGGACGGACTCGAAATGCTCCGAAGGATAAAATCGATAAAACCCGATTCCATCGTGATCGTGATGACCGCCTTTGCCACAGTTGACACAGCAGTTAAGGCTTTAAAGGATGGTGCCTATGATTATGTAACCAAGCCTTTCGATCCCGATGATTTAACCCATTTGATCCGGAATGCCACTAAGATGATTTCGCTCGAAGACGAAAATGAGAATCTGAGGAAAAAAGTGATAACCCTTGAGAATGTAGAGGATCTGATCGGAACCAGCGAGGCGATGAAAGACCTGCTTCGCGAAGTTGAAAGTGTGGCACAAACCAACTCTTCGGTTATTCTCACGGGTGAAAGCGGAACCGGTAAAGAGCTCGTAGCTCGTGCCATTCACGCGAACTCTCCACGCCGGTTCTTCCCGTTTGTAAGCGTTCATTGCGGTGCCTTAACCGAGAGTCTGCTCGAAAGCGAACTATTTGGTCACGAAAAAGGGGCATTTACAGGAGCTATGTACAATCGCAAAGGGAGATTCGAAATGGCCGACAGCGGCTCAATCTTTCTGGACGAGATTGCCACCATCTCCTCCAAAATGCAGGTGGAACTCCTCCGGGTTTTGGAATCGAAAACCTTTATCCGGGTAGGTGGGAACAAAGAGATCAGCTCCGATTTCAGGGTTATCTGCGCCACCAATAAAGATTTAAAGAGCATGGTTGAACAGGGGACCTTCCGGGAGGATCTTTATTACCGGCTCAACGTGGTCAACATTCATATCCCGCCACTGCGCGACCGGATCGCAGACATCCCCTTGCTGGTAGATTATTTCATCAAAAAGTATTGCACTTCGATGAACAAGCCACCCGCCTCGATCGACATCTCAGCCTTGAAAAGATTGCAGGAATTTAATTACCCGGGAAATATCCGCGAGCTTGAAAATATGATTGAGCGGGCAATCGTGGTTGGCGACGGAAAACGGATTACTCTCAAAGACCTTCCCTTGGAGAAAACAATGGTGAATAGTTCTACCGAGAGTCTCGATGATTTTGAAAAAGCATTTATTCTTCAAATACTCCATAAATACAGCTGGAATATTTCGCGGGCTGCAAAAGCGTTGAAGGTGGACCGGGTGACGCTTTACGCTAAAATCAGGAAATACGATCTTAAACCTTTGGATCAATAAGCTTTCATAATGAGTCTGCCAAACATTACCTTAATATCATTTGGGTTTTTTGAGCAAGATTTTCTGGAACAAATCGCCAAAGCGGTACAGGCAGAATTTGACTTTACTGTAAATATCAGGGAAGGACGTATTGAACTGGGGGAATATTACGATCCGGCACGAAGACAATATAATGGAAACACGCTGATATCAATTGTCGACTCGATGACTTTTCCGGAATCGAACAAAATTTTGGGATTATTTAATGTTGACCTGTTTATCCCAATCCTTACCTATATTTTTGGCCAGGCCTATTTAAACGGCAAGAGTGGTATTGCTTCTATTTATCGGCTGAGTAATGAACGGTATGGAATGCCTAAAGATGAACAAATCCTGCTCGATCGGACCAAAAAAGAGGTGATCCACGAATTGGGGCACACCTTTGGCTTAATCCATTGCGATAACCCAATCTGCGTGATGCGATCGAGTACCTACCTTGAAGATGTTGATCAGAAACGGCAGAATCTTTGTCATAATTGTAAGACCAAACTGGAGATTATCTTTTAATGATTAATCTAGTCCAAAATTCAGCCAATGAGACCACTCCTAATCCAACAGCTTAACCTTACCATCCTGTTGGTTATTTTCATTTTGCCACTTAGCTCATCTTTAAGTGCATTTCATGCTGAATTAAATGCAAGCAAAGCTATTTACCTGCTAAATTACCCGATTCCAACATTTCAATCGAATACCCTTTCTCCAGACTTCAATGTAAAAACGGGGGGGGGAAATTTATCCAACGGAATTACTGGTGAGGTGGGCATTGCAGAAAAGATTATTGCGAATAAAATGGATTTCCCCCCTCTGTCTGCAACCTGGGAAATATACCTATAAATTTATCCTTGATTGCACCTGTATCCTCGATCCTGACAACACCCTCTATGAGCAAAATGAATACAATACCAATAATTCGGTGATTTGGATCGAGTGAGTATATTTTACGAAAAAAGGAAAATTATATGGAAACGGCACCAATTTGTTTAAGTATGACTATATTTGTATTATATTTCATACATTAAATGATATAAATCTAATTAATGACTAATATATCATACATAAAATGGATAGCTGCCAGCGATGTTTCTTTGATAAAAAACTTAGGTTCTTTTATCAAATATAATCGCTTACAACAAAATAAAACACAGGTCCAACTTTCCAGTGAAGCTGGCATAGCGCGGTCAACCCTAAGTTTGTTCGAAAAAGGTGAAAATACAAGTCTGCTGGTATTTATCCAGCTATTGCGGGCGTTGAAACTACTGGAGCTGCTTCAGGCATTCCAGGTAACCCAGAGAATCAGTCCTATTCAGTTAGCTAAACTGGAAAAAGCGGAACGTCAAAGAGCCAGAAATAAAAGTGAAAAGGAATCCAAACCTAAATCTGACTGGTAATGGGAAAAACGGCTACCGTAAAAATTTGGAATACAGAGGTTGGCGCCATTGCCTGGGATGAAGCTACAGGAATTGGTGAATTCGAATTTGAACCTTCCTATCTTAGAGGTAACTGGGATCTGTCTCCGCTAAAAATGCCTTTGGCTGAAGCAAGAGGACGTATTTTTGCTTTCAACGAATTAAAATACAGTAAAACATTTAAAGGCTTACCGGGATTATTGGCCGATGTGCTGCCAGACAAATACGGTAATGCGCTTATTGATGCCTGGTTAACCCGAAATGGCCGCCCCTCAGGAAGCATGAATCCGGTTGAAACACTTTGTTTTATCGGGAAAAGAGGTATGGGCGCCCTTGAATTTGAACCACCGGAACCGAAAGGGGCCAATTCTGCAACAAAGATTGAAGTAAACGATCTTGTTGATGTAGCCAATGACATCTTATCCGGTCGCAAAAATTTCACCGCCAATCTTTCTGCCGATGAGGAGAAAGCTTTACTGGACATTTTGAAGATTGGCACCTCTGCCGGTGGAGCCAGGGCAAAGGCAGTAATTGCCTGGAATCCGGAAACCAATGAGTTTAGAAGCGGTCAGGCAGATGCACCCAAAGGCTTTTCCCATTGGCTGATCAAATTTGATGGTGTTGCAGATAGCCAGTTTGGAGCAGCTAATGGTTATGGCCGGGTCGAAATGGCCTACTATTTGATGGCAAAAGATGCGGAAATCGAGATGACCGATTGCAGACTTTTGGAAGAAAACGGGAGGGTACATTTTATGACCCGAAGATTTGACCGTGAACCCGGTAAAGGGAAAATTCACCTTCAGAGTTTTTGTGCCATGCAGCACTACGATTTCAATGACGTAAACTCACACAGTTATGAGCAACTCTTCGAAACGATGAGGATGCTTGGGTTGCCTTACACACAGGCGGAACAAATCTTCAGGCGAATGGTCTTTAATGTGATTTCGCGCAATTGCGACGACCATACCAAGAACTTTGCATTTTTGATGGATAAAACCGGTGCATGGGCCCTTTCACCGGCTTTTGACGTATGCCACTCCTTCCGGCCCGGAAGCGCCTGGGTAAGTCAACAGTCACTTAGTGTAAATGGCAAAAGGCAAGGGATCACCCGCGATGATTTATTGTCAGTTGCCAAACAAATGAATATAAAACGAAGCAGCAACATTGTTAACCAGATTAATGAAGTAGTGAGCAATTGGCCCCGATACGCTGAAGAAACATACGTTATTCCGGAACTTAGAGACGCAATCAACTCAACATTGATCAATTTAAACCGGTAAAATATTTTCCAGTTCTGGAAATTTTCCAGCAAATAAAATTAAAAGAAATGATTCCATCTTAACTCCTCCCTCGTTTGCAATGAGGGGGATAAGTGCGAATAAAATTAACCCGACCCGGGTCCCGCGGTTTGCAACCGCGCTAAGATTATCCTGACACGGAAAGAATTCACCCCAGGCAAAACCAAATAAATCATGCTATATTTGTAGTAATCAATCAAAAACAAAATATCGAAAAGATAAAAAGTTAACATACAGTATATTAAAATATTAACATAGCATTTAGCTATTGTTCGCGTCCCCAGAAACCTCGGAAATTTCTTTTAGCGAACCACAAGAATAGATTCAATAAGCGAATGCTCGCGCCAAACGGCGTGGGCTTTTGACTTATCATTCTTGTGTGGCCTCCGAGGGCCTTGGGGACGGGTAAGGATGGGTTCACGCTTTTTTTGTGGATTTTTCTTACCTGTTCAACCGGCCAGATGCGCTAACCAACTAACCCGGCGCAATGAACAAACCCGACCTGATCCAAAAGATCAAACAACACGAAGGTATTACACTTACACCCGAAGAGCAATCCTACCTGATCGATCTGATAAACACCAAAAAGAAATACGGCCTGGTCTGGGAAGAGAAAACCGAAGATGTTGAAGAACAGCTCCGGACCCATCTGCCCGTACTGAGTGAGGTGGTGGAGAAAAGAATAAAGGCCAAAACGTCTGAATCGGGATTTGCAGGATTAAAGGATTTGCAGGATTCAGGGAAGTCAGAACCGGGTCGAAACAGGTTAAATGATGGACAGGATTTTAAAAAATTACAACCTTTACAACCCACATTATTTGAAGAACCAGAAAATCCGGTTAATTCGGAAATTCAGAAAAATCACCAAAATCAAACAAATCACAATAATCAAATAAATCACGGTTCAGACATTGTCGAAGCGCCGAACCACATCCTTATTGAAGGCGACAACCTCCACGCCCTTACCGCACTATCGTTTACCCATGAAGGTCTGATCGATGTAATGTATTTTGATCCACCCTATAACACAGGAAACAAGGATTTTAAATACAACGACAGTTATGTGGATAAAGAGGACAGCTACCGGCATAGCAAATGGCTATCATTTATGCAAAAGCGTCTGCTAATTGCTAAGCGGCTACTTAGTGATAAAGGAGTAATTTTTATTTCAATCGACGATAATGAACAAGCCCAGTTGAAATTATTGTGTGATGAAATATTTAGTGAATCAAATTTCATCGATAATATTATATGGGAAAAAAATTATGCCCCCAAAAATGATGCTAAATTCTTCTCTGCTTCACACGATTTTATTGTAGTATACCATAAAGGAAACTGGGTTAGAAGATTACTTCCAAGATCAAATGAACAAATTGCGAGATATAAAAATATTGATAATGACATAAGAGGAGTTTGGCAATCGGATAACATGACTGTTAAAACTTATTCAAAGTCATATGATTATCCAATATTGACACCAACAGGTCGTGAAGTATGGCCAAGTAATGGAAGATGTTGGTTTACATCAAAAGAGCGTATGGATAATTTAATCCTTGATAATAGAATTTGGTTTGGACCAGATGGGAATAATACTCCTCGCTTAAAAAGATTTCTTAATGATACTCAAGATGGTTCAGTACCAATGACGATTTGGAAAAAGGAAGATGTAGGACATAACCAGGATGCCAAAAGAGAGATAAAAGAATATCTTCATGATACAAAAAACCCCTTTGAAACACCAAAACCCACGAAATTAATAAGGCGTATTTTAGAACTACAGGATTGCAAAAATATAGTCATTCTTGATTGCTTCGCCGGTTCCGGAACCACCCTACACGCTACAATGCAGTTAAATGCCGAAGATGGTGGCAACCGACAGTGTATTCTGGTTACCAATAACGAAAACAAGATCTGTGAAGAGGTTACCTACGAACGGAACCGCCGGGTTATCCAGGGTTATACAAACAGCAAAGGGGACTGGGTACCCGGATTAACCAACAATAATTTAAGGTATTACAAAACCGGACTGGTACCGAGCATGAGGGATGAACCCAACAAACGGTTACTCGCACAAACGAGTACCGACCTGCTTTGCATCAAAGAGGATTGCTACACGGAACTTACCGGATCGGCAGGCTTTAATCCCGCCCAATGCCGGATATTTACAAACGAGGGTGGCAAATATTTAATGATTGTCTTCCACAGCCGGCACCAACTGGAAGTCTATGAGCAGCTCATCACTTACATTAAGTCGCTCGGTAAGTTATCCGAAAACATTAAGCTGTATGCCTTTAGCCCGGAGAAGGAGACTTTGCTCGAGGATTTCGCCGAAGTAGCCGAAAGAATCGACGCAGTACCTCTGCCCGAAGCGATTTACAACGCCTACCGCGCCACCTTCAGAACCCTAAAACTGGATAAAAAACCTGTACAGACAACGCATGACGAAAAGACTGGAGATGCTGATGAATCCTGAAAATTTGCTTTACCCACTGTGAAACTCTGTGGATACTCTGTGAAACACTGTGTAACTTTTTTTTACACCAACCCAGAAAATTTATTGCCCTCATCCAATTGTATTGATGAAAATATTGAAATACCTATGACAAACGAATAACCATGTATATCCTCAAAGAATTTCAGGAAAAGGCTGTTAA
>CAIXCY010000274.1 GCA_903918045.1 uncultured Bacteroidia bacterium | reverse complement strand
AAGTTTCTTCTCCAGATCTTCAATTGTCTGTTTTGTGGATTCAAGTATCTGATTGGCAACCTTCCGGGTTATATGGAAAGCGGGTATTCCAACCGATAGATCTCCCTTCACAAGTGGTTCAAATTTATCTTCAGAATCGTAGGATTTGCCCGAAACTAAAAATACTGCCAGAGCTCCCATATCTTTTGCTTCCAGGACTTTATCCCGATCTTTGCTATATCTGACAAATGGGCTGGTCGTTTTTTCAATTTCAGGATCACCCCGCATGATTAATGCAATTTTCCCCTTAATATCGATACCTGCATAATCATTCCATTTTAGAGAATCTTCATTGATCTCAAACCCATAACCAGCAAAGACAACCTCTCCGTGGAATATTCCATTGCCTGAAAAGGCAAATGGGGCAAAATCAATTTCTGTTTTTAATTTTACTCCATTAATTGTTAAACTATTGTCAGGCCCCTCAATGATTTTGTCAGTTACACGGTATCGCTGGAAGCCCTGATCAAATAATGGGGTTAATCCGCTCTTTATTAATTGCTTTAAAATGTAATCTGCAGCAAGACTATCCTCCTCACTTCCGGTAAGCCTCCCTTTAAGCGCCTCTGAGGCCAGGAAACTAACATGTTGTCTCAACTTTTTTGCGGTTGCTTCCGGGGAAGATTTCTTCTCTTTTGAAAAGGCAAAAGTGAATAACACCAGAATAAAAAGTCCAATTCTACCAAATAAAGTCATGATTTATCAGATCTGTTTGTGAAACTTATTGTTTACCAAAGCTTGTTTTCAAAGGGATAAAAGTATCAAAAGTGGTTGAAAAACACAAACATTCAACATTTTTAGATTTTTTCACAATTGAACTGTTTTGTTTTATGATTTTGTATTGCAGAATGAATGAAAAATATTACATATTTGCATCTTAAAATAATCAATATTGTAAAAAGATGAAAAAATTATTTCTGTTGTTAATTCTACCGTTGTTTGCAGCCATACAAATGAATGCTCAAACCAGCCAGACGGCACCTGCCGTTCAGGCGAAAGTTGCGGTTAATCCCAATGCGCCTGTTGCCAAATGGGATAAAATGATTAATGATTTTGGCAGTATTGCTTTTGGCGTACCAAAAACTGCGGAGTTCACCTTGACCAATGATGGGAAAGAGCCTCTGATTATCAGTTCTGCAAGAGCCTCATGTGGATGTACTAACCTGAAATACTCGCAGGAACCAATACTTCCGGGCAAGAGTGCCACTGTTTCTGCTACTTACAATGCTGCATCTCCAGGTGTCTTTACGAAAACTGTAACTGTTAACACCAACGCAGATCCAAATCCTGTAGTTTTGCAGATCAAAGGGACTGTATTGCCAAACCCAAATCCTCCAGCGCCTGTGGCAGCACCTGCAGCTGCACCTGCCGCTCCGGCGGTAAAAAAATAGTTCTGACTATTTTTTGTAAAAAAGTGAAATCTTTAAGAGAGGTTTCACTTTTTTTTTGAACTAAAAAATAGGAATTAATAAAGTGTAGTTCAACTGCCGGATTTTTTTGCTTGTCAATATCAAAACGTTAAATTTGAATCCGGATGATTTAAACATTTTTTCATTGAAACGAAAATGGCTACTTTTGCGCAAAATTTAACCAGTTAATTCAAACAACATAAATATGGCAGATATTCAAAGAACAATGCTGATGATCCTGGATGGATGGGGAATTGGCGACAAAACAGCTTCAGATGTAATCTACTCTACTCCAACACCTTTCATCGATTCGTTATATGAGAAATATCCTCATAGCCAATTGCTTACAAGCGGTGAGAATGTGGGTTTGCCTGATGGACAAATGGGAAACTCTGAAGTAGGTCACTTAAATATTGGTGCGGGACGTGTTCTTTACCAGGATCTTGTAAAGATTAACAAAGCTGTAAGAGAGAAAACATTATGGAGTAATCCCCAAATTCTCAGGGCTTATAACTATGCTAAGGAGAATAACAAGCAGGTTCACCTTATTGGTTTGATCGGACCCGGCGGAGTTCATGCACTTAGTTTACATATGGTTGCCCTTGCGCAGATCGCAACTGAGCTGGGACTTGAAAAAGTATTTGTTCACGGACTTACCGATGGACGTGACACCGATCCGCGATCAGCTTATGATTTTGTAAAAACAGATCTTAAAGCGCTTGAAAATACAAATGCTAAGTTTGCCTCTTTAATTGGTCGTTATTACGGGATGGATCGTGATACGAACTGGAATCGTATTAAGTTGGCTTATGATTTACTTACGAAGGGTGAAGGTAAAAAGCGAAAAGATGTACTTGCCTCAATTCAGGAGTCTTATGATGAGGGAATTACCGATGAATTTATTAATCCGGTTGTGTTTACCGACGATAATGATCAGCCACTTGCTATGATTAAGGAGGGGGATGTCGTTATTTGTTTTAACTATCGCACAGATCGCTTGCGCGAACTAACGATTGTTTTTACCCAGGAGAATCATCACGAACAGGGGATGAGTACAATACCTCTTCAATGGTATACAATGACTAATTATAAATCATCGTTCAAGGGAATCAACATTATTTTCAATAAAGATAACGTTCAGAACACGATGGGTGAAACTGTTTCAAAGGCAGGGCTGAATCAGATACGAATTGCAGAAACTGAGAAATATGCTCATGTTACATTCTTTTTCTCCGGTGGTCGTGAAACTGAATTTCCGGGTGAAAAACGACTGCTGATCCCTTCGCCCAAGGTGGCTACTTATGACCTTCAGCCTGAGATGTCAGCACCGCTTGTAAAAGAGACAATTATCGCTGAGATTAATGCCAAAAGCGCTGATTTTATTTGTCTTAACTTTGCCAATGGGGATATGGTCGGACATACAGGTGTTTACAGTGCAATTCAGAAAGCTGTAATGTCTATTGATCAGTGTGTAAATGAAGTTGTTACTGCTGCCAGAGCAAATAATTACGATGTTGTGATCATTGCAGATCATGGAAATGCTGACTTTGCTTTAAATGCTGATGGAAGTGAAAATACGGCTCATTCACTTAATCCGGTTCCGTTTATATGGGTTACTGATCAAAAAAATGCCAAAGTTACTGATGGAATACTGGCTGATGTCGCTCCAACTTTACTCACAATTATGGGTGTTGCAATTCCTTCGGACATGACTGGTAAAGTGTTGATTGAGAAGTAGTATGTTACAAATAGGTAAAGCCATTATCAGTTTGGATGTGATCCAAAAGGAGTTTTGTTGCGATATTGAAAAATGTAAAGGTGCCTGTTGCGTCGCTGGAGACAGCGGCGCACCGGTGACTCCTGAAGAAGCCCGGACCATTGAATCGTTATATCCCGATTTTGAGGAATATCTTTCAGAACAAAGTAAAGAAGAGATCAAAAAGCAAGGATTTTCGCTTACCGATTCGGATGGTGATCTTGTGACACCACTAGTAAATAATAGTGAGTGTGCTTTCACCTTTGTCGATGAACGAGGTATTACCAAGTGCGCCATAGAACGGGCCTATTTCGACAAGAAGACCTCATTTCGTAAGCCGGTTTCTTGCCATCTTTTCCCAATCCGGATAACGGCTTACAAAAGGTTTGACGCAGTCAACTACCAGGAATTGGATATTTGTAAACCTGGCAGGATATGTGGTAAAAGTCAGAGTATGCCGTTGTGGAAATACCTAAAGGAGCCACTTGTTCGCACATATGGCCCCCAATGGTATGAAGAACTCACTTTTGCCGCAGAAAACCTGCCTTTGGAAAAATAAATTGGAGATAAATATTTAAAACAAAAGTGTTATCTCTTACGATATTTTGGTAACAGAAACAAAGGCAACTAAATTTAGTTCCTAATTTCCTTCAGCAATTACGGTCATTTCAACATTGCTTTCGTTCACAGCAACGGCATCTACCAGGTATGACGGAACCAGCCGTTCTCCGTTACTAATTGTAGAGAGATAAGGGTCGATTGTTTCTCCCTTTGCCAGGTGCATCGCAATTTCTGCAGCAGTTGAAGCCATTGTTTTTATTCGCTTAAAAACAGTCACTGCCTGGTTACCCAACTGGATCTCCTTAATATTTGCCATATCGGCATCCTGACCCGCTACAGCAACTTGTTTTAGCAAGCCTCTTTCTTTTAGGGCTTTTATTGCTCCAAGTGCCATTGCATCGTTGGCGCAGATGATGGCATCTAGTTTGTTGGCCGAACTGTCAAGGCTAGCATTAGCCAATCTGTATCCCTCCTCGGGAGTCCAAGCGTTTGCAAATTGCCGGAATCCGATTTTTATCTCTTCACGCTCGACAAAAGGTTGAAGGATATTCATCTGACCGATATAAAGCATGCGGCTGTTATTGTCATTTGGAGGACCGCCCAGAAGTGCATAATTTCCTTTTGGCTTTATTTTGGTGAGGTATTGTGCCTGGATCTCACCAACCCTTACATTGTCTGTTGAAACGTAATAATCAAGCCTGCAATTGTTGATTAACCGGTCATAAGCGATTACCCGAATCTCTTTTTTATGAGCCAGATTGACGATCTGAGAAGCTGTTGCCTGGTCCACCGGAATTACCACAAGAACCATTGCCCCTTTACTGATCAGCTCTTTGGCTTGGGCCAACTGCCTTCTGGCATCATTGTCTGCAACCCGAACCATTGGAATTCCATCGAGCTGGTTAACAGCCTCAACAAAATATCGCTGATCGTTTTGCCAGCGCGGGGCATCAAAGCTATGAACAAGAAGGCCGATTTTGGGGTGCCTCGGAGCGCATCCGGCAAGAACTATTCCTGCCAGAAGCAAAAACGAAAAAATCGTAGTTTTCATAAGAAATCAGATTTTTTAGATTATGAATTAAAGCAAAAAAATAGAATAATTTGTATGCTCTGACAGCAGGAAGCAGTTCTGAATTAGGAATTTTGGAGCTAAGTAGCATACCAAAGTTACATAACATTTTGCATAAATCAATAATTTCAGGGATAAATCTTTTATAAATCATTACCGTACCATTCAGCGTAAAACTGATCCAGGTATTTGAGCATAAATTGATGCCTTTGCTCCGCATAAACCTTCCCCAACGGTGTCTGCATCTGATCTTTTAGTAACAATAGTTTTTCATAGAAGTGGTTGATTGTTGGTGCATCACTTTTTTGATACTCACCGAAATCTGCATGCATTAAAGGTGGAATATTGGGATCATAGATGCCGCGTCCCCGGCTACCGCCATAAGCAAAGGTTCGTGCTATTCCGATAGCACCAATTGCATCGAGCCTGTCAGCATCCTGTACTACTTTACATTCGGGATCGTTCGTGTCCGTATTAACCATTGCTCCTTTAAAACTGATTCCATCGATTACTGTACAAACTCTTTCTGTGATCTGGGGATCAACATTACAATTTATAAGCCACTGTTTAGCTTTATTTGGCTTGATTTTAAGCCCCACTAGTTTCCAGTCGTCGATGTCGTGCAGCAAAGCGGAAAGTTCAACAATAAAAAGATCTGCACCTTCACTTTTGGCAATTAAAAGTGCTGTTTTTCTTACGCGTTCAATATGCCACCAATCGTGCCCGGATCCATCACCGTCTAAGACAGACTTTACAAAGATCTCCGTTTTACTGATCAGGTTAATTTTATCCACAATTGTTCTGTTTTATTATTTGATAATCATTTGGTATTTGGGATTTCAAACCACATGTTGATTAGCGGGACAAGGATTTAAAAACGGGTTCAAGATACAAAAAGGTGGATGAAGTTTTATTGTCTTAAAAACAATCGGTTATTAATGTCTGTTTAGGATAATTGCTTTTGGGTTTGGTTATATTTGTATCATAATAATAACTGAGATGGAAAGAGAACCTACTGCAAGTAATTGGGTCAATCATATCATTGTTCAGGAAGAAATTGATAAATACCTTGTTAAAGGGAAGAATTTTATCAACTCCCAGGAGATTTTTTCTAAACTTGCAAAAAATAGTAGTCCCTCCCAGGAGAAGATCAGGGATATTCTTCAGAAATCACTTTCTGTTAAAACTCTCTCACCAGACGAAACAGCTGCATTACTGAATGTGACTTCACCTGACTTGTGGGAGGAGATTTTTCATACAGCACTTGAGGTGAAGAAAAAGGTTTATGATAATCGGATTGTATTTTTTGCACCCCTTTATTGTTCCAATTTATGTGTGAATAATTGTGCCTATTGTGGGTTTCGGGAGGCCAATAACAGGGAGGTAAGACGGATTCTTTCCATGGATGAAATAAAACGTGAAACAGCCTCTGTTTTAAAAGAGGGACATAAGCGACTAATCCTGGTTTTTGGGGAGCACTATCGTTCGGATGTCGATTATATGTCGGCAGCGGTGAAAGCAGTATACAGTGTCGAAGAGATTGCCCTTCAATCGGGAAGAGCGTCCTCAATCCGGCGTGTAAATATTAATGCTGCTCCAATGGAGATTTCTAAGTTACAAATCCTAAAGGGTGCTGGCATCGGAACCTATCAGGTTTTCCAGGAGACTTATCATCCGGAAACTTATCAAACTGTTCACCCTGAAAATACGGTTAAGGGCAACTATCAGTGGAGGCTTTATGCCCTTCACCGGGCAATGGATGCTGGCATTGATGATGTGGCTATCGGCGCATTGTTTGGATTATACGACTGGCGATTTGAAGTTATGGGTTTGCTTTATCATACGTTAGATCTTGAACGGCATTTTGGAGTGGGTCCCCATACCATCTCATTTCCGCGGATGACACCTGCTTCAGGCTCGAGCTTGTCTTCAGATTCACGCTGGAATGTTTCGGATGATGATTTTAAGAAGCTTGTGGCTGTCTTAAGACTTTCGGTACCAACAGCCGGGATGATTGTAACGGCACGCGAAAAAGCTGAAATAAAAAGAACAGTCTTGAAGCTGGGTTGTACTCAAACCGATGCATCAACACGGATCGGAATCGGGGCCTACAGTGAACTGAAAAAAGATAATGATTTAGATACTAAACAGTTCACAATCGGTGATCCGCGTGATCTGGATGAGGTTATACAGGAGGTGGCCAGGATGGGATTTATTGCCTCCTTTTGCACTGCAGGTTATCGGTGCGGGCGAACTGGGGACACCATAATGGGTATGCTAAGTCATTGTGATGAAGGAAAATTTTGCAAACTTAATGCCGTACTAACTTTTAGGGAATACCTGAGCGATTATGCCTCCGATGCGACACGGCAGCTTGGAGAATCGTTAATAATGAAAGAGATAGGCGAAATTGAATCCATGGATTATTTTAAGAAAAAACCACATCTGTTGAATAAATTCCGAAGTGAATATTCCGAGATTTTGGGAGGTAAAAGGGATTTGTATTTATAATATTTTCGGAGATGAATATTTCATCTTTCTTTTTAATGACTAAACTTATGAAGCGCATGAATTTTAAAGTTTTCTTTCTGTTCCTGTTTATTTCCCCATTTTGTCATTCACAGAATTATCAGGTGTCTTCACCCGATAAAAAAATAGGTGTCAGGATTAACAATGGCGAGAAAATTAGTTATGCCATTACTTTTAATGGGAAAGAGGTCATTTCTGAATCGACCCTTGGATTTGAATTTAAAAATGAACCTGCTATGTTCCAGCAATTTGTAGTGATGGATACGCATGAACAAACTTTGAATGAAACCTGGAAACCTGTTGTTAAATCAAAGCATTCCGTAATTAGAAATAATTTTAATGAGCTTAGACTTTTATTCCGTGAAAAATCGGGATGGATGCGTCAGATGGAGCTCACCTTCAGGGTATACGACGATGGAGTGGCCTTTCGAACAAGACTTTACCGGAGTGGGAAGAATGGTCACCGACAGATTACCAAGGAGCTGACAACCTTTAACATTCCCGGAAATCCAAAGGCATGGGTTGTAGAGTATGGCAAATATTCCACTTCTCAGGAGTCTGAATTTTTTGAACGTCCTTTAAACTATATAACAGATAAAACCATTGCAGGATTACCTATGCTTATGAATTACGGAAATCATTGCTGGGTGGCAATTACTGAAGCTGAGATTGCTAATTACCCGGCTTTTTATATCGGTACTAACGGCAAAAATAATATTCTTACCACCAAACTGGCGCCGCTTCCAGGCGAAGCGGTCAGTGGAGTGAAAGCCCGTTTCGATGATGAAGTATGTACACCCTGGAGAGTTATAATGATTGGTGAAAACCCGGGTAAACTAATTGAATCTGAAATCGTTCAAAATCTCAATGAACCATGTGCAATTCCCGATCCATCCTGGGTCAAACCAGGCATAAGTGCCTGGGATCATTGGTGGAGTGGTGATGTCAAGATGGAGATGCCTGTAATTAAACAATATATAGACTTTGCTTCCCAAATGGGTTGGCCCTATATGCTTGTTGATTGGCAATGGTATGGTAAATATGCCGTTCCAGAGGCTGACATCACAAAATCAGCTCCTCAAATCGACATGCCTGAAATTATCCGGTATGCAAAATCAAAAAATGTAAAAATTATTCTTTGGCTCTACAACAGTGATGTAAACCGTAATTCAGCTTATAAAAAAGCATTTCCCCTATATGAGGCCTGGGGTATTGCGGGTATAAAGATTGATTTCATGGATCGCGATGATCAGGATATGGTAAATTGGTATCACGATATCATTAAATGTGCAGCAGAAAATCACCTGCTGGTAGATTTTCACGGAGCCTACAAACCAGATGGAATTATCCGTACTTATCCCAATATGATTACCCGCGAAGGGGTTATGGGAAATGAATATTATAAATTTTCGGATAAAATGAGTCCTGAGCACAATGTTAAGTTAGCCTTTACCCGGATGCTTGCCGGACAAATGGACTACACACCCGGAGGTTTTCAGAATGTAACCAAGGCACAATATAAAAATCAATCTCCTGCTCTGGTCTGGAATACCCGGGCAGCCGAACTGTCAAAGTTTGTGATTTATGAAAGCCCGCTGACCGTTGTTTGTGATCACCCTGACCATATTCTCAATCAACCGGGAGCTGAATTTCTGAAAATCATTCCCACAACCTGGGATGATATCCATTTTATTGACGGTTATCCGGGTGATTTTGTGGCGCTTGCTAAAAAATCGGGAAGTGACTGGTTTATTGGAGTAATGAATAACAGTAAAGAGAAAGAAGTGGTGATTAAACTCGATTTTATCCCACCTGGTTCATCGGTGATCGAAATTTGGTCGGATGCGGCGGATGCCAATGTTTCGCCTAAGAATCTAAATATTTCGAGACAGTCTGTTTCGCAGGGAGATTTGTTAAGAATTAAACTTGCCAATAATGGCGGGTGGGTTGCCAGGATTAAGGGAAATTAATATTGTACTTTCGATGACTTTTGCCAGAGACACGCAATTTCGGAAATTTTGTGCTTATGGGTTTTTTAAGAATCTCATTTTTTTCGAACCGTTTCTGATCCTTTTTCTATTGGATGCCAAACTGAATTACACAGAAATTGGCTTGCTCATCGGTTTTCAGATGATTACCCAAAATATTCTGGAAATACCTGCAGGAATTTTGGCGGATTCCATGGGTCGTCGCCGCACCTTAATGGCCTCTTTACTGTTTTATATTGCCGCCTTTGTTTTTTTCTTTTTGAGTTATAGTATTTTTGGGTTTACGGCGGCTATGTTTTTATTTGCATTGGGTGAAGCCCTGAGGACAGGGACCCATAAAGCGATGATTTTTGACTATTTAAAAATACATGGCTGGCACAATGAAAAGGTCGCTTATTACGGTATAACAAGAGCCTGGTCTCAAAGGGGCTCGGCAGTATCTGCCTTGCTAGCAGCCTGGTTTGTTATAGTCACCCACAATTACAGAATGATATTTCTCCTCTCTGTGATACCTTATCTGCTCGATTTTATTTTAATTTCCAGCTATCCGAAATTCCTGGACGGATCAAAATCCGGATTTCATCCCTCCGAAATCCGCTTGAATTATAACCGGAATATGCATGAATTTTTCTACTCCTTTAAAAAGCCGGTCCTTCTAAAAACGACAATTAACAACTCAATTTTCTCGGGATATTACAAAGGGGTTAAAGATTTTCTACAGCCAATTCTGGCTGCACTGGCACTTACAATTCCGGTAATGACTAGCTATTCTGACGAACAACGTAGCGCCCTGGTTGTAGGTGTCGTCTATTTTCTGGTTTATCAGGCAACAAGTTATGCATCGCGTAAAGCCTCTGCATTTTCGAAAAAGACCCAAAATCTCCAGCAAGCGCTCGCACTTTCTCTTGGTGCAGGACTTCTGGCTGGAATCATCAGTGGTTTAGCCTATTACGCCGGTTATCCGGCTTTGGCAGTTGCTTTTTACATCATAATTTATCTTTTAGAAAACCTTCGTAAACCAATCGCAATCAGCGAAACAGCCAACCAGCTTGAAACAGACATCATGGCTACGGTCCTTTCAACGGCTTCCCAGTTTGAGACTTTGTTTTCAGCCCTATTCTCCGCAATGTTAGGTGTAATTGCCGACCATTTTGGATTAGGGATCGCAATAGCCTCAGTTTCATTGCTGGTTCTTGTCAGTGCACCTCTCTATCTGATTAGAAACAACAAGGCAGTAATTTCGAATGTCGCTTAGGTTTTATTTTGGATTTCCTGGGTCTCTGATATTTTTGATTGATTCTAAATTGAACCATAGAGCGCTAATTCGGTAAAATATTGTTGTTCTTTTGCTTCACACAAACTAAAGTCTAATTCAAACTTACATTAGTATCTAATATGAATAAATATTTTAGAGCTTCGTTTCTGAGCCTGTTATTTGTAATTGCGTGGCAGATTTCCTTGGCTCAGATTTTGGCAGACCGGATTAAAGCGCTTCCAGGAATTATCTCGGTAGAGAAAATGGAACAAAATCCATTTTTTACGGAGGCGCTGATTATCATGGTTAAACAACCTTTGGATCACCTTCATCCGGAGTATGGAAGCTTTGCACAACGGGTCGTACTCTCCAATCTTGGCGTGGATAAGCCTGTTGTTTTTATTACCGAAGGTTATGGCGGAGATTATGGAGCGAACACGAAGTATCTTAATGAATTATGTCCTTTGTTAGATGCAAATCAGGTATTTGTGGAGCACCGATTTTTCGGAAAATCAGTTCCGGATTCTATTGACTGGAAATTTCTTACAGTTGAGAATGCGGCGGCTGATCACCACCATATCGTTGAACTTTTCAAGTCTATTTACGGAAAGAAATGGATAAGTACCGGAATCAGTAAGGGGGGTGAAACGGTACTTTATCATCGTGCACTTTATCCAAACGATGTGGATATTTCGGTCCCCTATGTGGCTCCCCTTAATTTTTCCACAGAAGAGAAAAGGCATGATTATTTCATTCGGCATTCTGCAGGAACAGCTTCGCAGCGCAAAAAAGTTACCCGATGCCAAATGGAAATGCTAAAGCGGAAAAAGAATCTGATGCCACTTTTTACCCAATTATGTTTGGATAAAAAATTTCACTTTAGGGCTGAACCAAGTGTGATTTTTGATTATTGTATTTTGGAATATGCCTTCTCGTTCTGGCAATGGGGGCGCTCCGTGAATGATATCCCTAAAGATATTGCTACCGATCAGGAATTCTTTAAATATCTTGTCAAAGTTTGTCCTCCTGATTATTTTGATATCGAAAGTGGAAAATCAACTTTTCCTTTTTTTGTTCAGGCACTGAAGCAGCTAGGCTATTATGGATATAATCCCGAGCCATTTCTGGGGGTAATGGAATTAAAGGATACCAAAGATTATATATCGAAATTATTCATGCCTCCAGGTAGTAAATTTGAATATGACCCCACAATGAGTCTTCTTGTAAAAAACTTCATGGCGAAGGATGCCCAAAAGATTTTGCTTATTTATGGAGGAAGTGATCCCTGGACCGCCTCGGCAACAAGTACTTCAGGAAATCACAAGGTCATTACAATTATTCAGCCCGGAGGAAGTCACCGTACAAGGATCGGAACACTACCTTTAGGCCAACGAAAAAAAGCGATTCGGATATTGAAAAAGTGGATGGTTAGTGAAGTTTAAATTTCTCTGAATATTTCTGCCTGGAAATAAAGGATATCATAATATCAGATTTTTTTAGGGGATTATAAACATAATGATTTTGCGATATGCTGATAAAACAATTATTTAGCTTTTTATTCCTGGTTTTTCTTTTTACACAATGCCACAATTCCCCAACTATAACATCCTCTGAAAACTTTCATTTAGAGCTAATTAAGGTGGAGAAGGATTTTTGCGAACGGGCTCAGTCCGAAGGAATTCCAAACGCTTTTTATTATTTTGCTGCTGATTCGGCTGTAATTTTAAGAGGTAATCGGTTGGTCAAAGGGAAGCTTGCGATTAAAACATTTTATGAATCTTTGCCTAAAACAGGGATTAAGCTTGAATGGGAACCCGATTTTGAAGATGTATCTGTTTCTGGAGAATTAGGTTATACCTATGGAAAATATTCCTATACTTCGACTGATAGTCTTGGACATTCGGTACAAAGCAAAGGTGTTTTTCATACAGTCTGGAAGCGTCAGCGTAATGGAGAGTGGCGTTTCGTCTGGGATTAAGGCAACTATCCTTGAACATAATTTGTGAACTTTGGGAATTATTTTAACCTTCCAAAATAAATTAGGGCTAAAATGAATAAAGATGAACACTTTAAACTAATATTGCATTTCTTTTAAAGTAAGATTTTAGTTTTTGATGAAAATAGATTTTAAACAGGTTGCTTTTCAGAATTGGTTAAAATATTTGGGTGGTGGTCTTATTATTGTTTTTGCTTTGATAGGATTTTTTCTCACATCCGCGTTTTTTGCCATAAAATTGCATGTCACCGATGATCGTGGGGCTGTAGATTATAATGACCGTTATTTCCAGGAGATCAAGGATAAATATGGGAAGTCGACGATCAATGACAGCACAAAAGTGAATAATAGGGAGGCCATTTTTTTTCACAAAGTTTTGGTATTAAATAAATATTATCCTGAAAATTCACAATTTATTCTGAATGCATATCTCAAGAGTCACAATTTAGATGAAGCAGAACGGATGATTGGAGCTGTCAATTTGCATATGCAGGATAATAAAAATTATATTGCTGAACTGCAGGAATTTGAAAACAGAAGTTTAATTGATGGTACTCAACGAAACAGCGGAAGTGTTTTTGGGTGGATGAATATTGCCGAATGGGCAGATTTTAAACTGGCTGTTGCAAAAGATAAAAGACTTATCGATTCAGTAGCAAATCTTACGAATGTTGAACCACGACTGATTGTTGCGGTACTTGTTGGAGAACAGATCAGACTTTTTAATTCAGATCGCGAAGCCTACAAAAGGTGGATTGGACCGTTAAAAGTACTTTCTGTTGAATCAATATTCTCATTGGGTGTTACCGGGATTAAGGTTTCCACAGCTCAAACGATTGAACGGAATCTGAAAGATAAGTATTCGGTTTTTTATCTTGGTGAGAGATATGAACAATTACTTGATTTTCAAACAGTTAATTCTGACGAGGAACGATTCAGAAGGCTTACTGATTTTAAAAATCATTTTTACTCCTATCTCTATGCCGCTTTGAATATAAAGCAGATTAAAGTGCAGTGGGAGAGGGCTGGATTTCCAATCTCTGATCGTCCTGAGATTCTGGCCACCTTGTATAATGTGGGCTTTGAAGTTTCAGTACCCAAAGCTAATCCGGTTGTAGGTGGGTCAACAATAATGATCCGTCAAAGGCCCTACTCGTTTGGCGCTATCGCCTATGAATATTACTATTCCGGTGAATTATTTGACCTATTTCCGTTTAAACGGGCCAAATTTGATTGGGAAAATGTTTAATGGCGTCGCTTTAAATATTTTCATTACATTTCTTTCTTGTTTAGCCTGTGGGTTTGGAAATTTCTGTTTTGGAAGGGATTTAACCCCCGATTCTATTCCCCGGTGGCATCAGCTTAAAAAAGGGTTGTCATATTTCGAAATAAATGCTTCTCAACGTTCAATTCTGGGTGATTCACGGATATTTATCCTTAAAGCTGATCCTCTGCAATGTCGCTTTAAGATCCTTAGCGCCAGTGAAAATAGGGGTCATGATCGGCCAGCTGATGTCTGGGCTAAGGATTATAATTTTAATGTGGTTGTAAACGCAGGGATGTTTAACATGGTAAACCACCGAACAAGCAAAGGATACCTGAAGATTTCTACTCACTATAATAATGGCCGTTTAAATGGTAATTATAATGTTATGATGGCCATGGACCCTATAAAAGAAACTGATTCTTCAATGGTAATTGCCGATATGACATGCCTGGATTGGAATGTTTTACGCCTAAAATACCGGATCCTCTGTCAAGGAATGAGGATGATTGACGGAACTGGAAATCCCATGGTATGGGACAAAAGACCCGGACAAATGTGCAGTATGGTAGTTGGGGCAACTGACCTCAACGGTAATATTTATTTTGTTTTTTCCCGATCTCCGTTTACGCATCAGCAAATGATCGGTTTCTTATTCCAATTGATTCCGCAAATACGAACCACTGTTTACCTTGAAGGTGGACCTGAGGCAAGCTTATATATTCAAACAGCTGATACTGTTATTTCCAAATTTGGAAGTTATGTTTCAAAAACGTATGCCAATGACAAAAATGATCATTTCTGGAAAATCCCTAATGTGATTGGGATACTGGCACATTAGAGTCAGGACCGCAGATTGTTCATTTTTTATAAAATCTCCTAAACTTTTTTCATGCTTTCTCCGTTTCATTGATTGTTTATAATTTATTCAGTTATGAAAAAGAAAATTGGAATTATTGGTTCCGGATCTGTGGGACAGACTCTTGCAACCGGGTTTTTAAAATTTGGCTTTGAAGTAATGATTGGAAGTCGTGATTTATCCAAATTGGCTGAATGGAAATCAAAGTCATCGGAGAATGGACATATTGGATCTTTTGAAGAGGCTGCAAGTTTTGGTGAAATTCTTATATTGGCAGTCAAAGGTAGTGCAGCAGTTCAGGCTCTTGAAATGGCCGGCAAGGGTAATTTTTCAGGAAAAATTGTCATTGACACGACGAATCCTATTGCAGATTTGCCACCCGTAAACGGGGTTCTCCGTTTTTTTTCTGAAATGAATTATTCCCTTATGGAGAAACTGCAGCAAGCCTTTCCTGAGGCCTTGCTGGTCAAAGCCTTTAACAGTGTGGGAAGTAGTCAGATGGTCAATCCTGATTTCGGCGATTTTAAACCAACATTGTTTATCTGTGGAAATGATCAGCCATCAAAAAATGAAGTGGCTGAAATCGTTGGTCTCTTTGGTTTTGAACCTGAAGATTTGGGATCAGTGGAAGCATCCGGGGCAATAGAATCCCTCTGTATGTTGTGGTGTATTCGAGGCTTTCGCGAAAACAGATGGAGTCATGCATTCCGATTGCTGAAACATTAATACTTCCCGATTTCCTGTATTTAAAAATGCATCTGCATTTCAGTTATTAAATTGAAATAAAGATGATTATGTTGTAATTTCGAAATTTGTATCTGACAACTGGTTTGCTGAATAGTATTTTTATTTCTTTTCCCAGACAGTAACTTCGATCGTATTGTATGAAAATTTTCTCTTATTGATTCGCGTTACAGAGGGGATTTTTATAGTACCATCAATTTTTACAAATGTCTCCTTAAGGAGTGATTTT
Organism: uncultured Bacteroidia bacterium; assembly: GCA_903918045.1. Classification (GTDB taxonomy): domain Bacteria; phylum Bacteroidota; class Bacteroidia; order Bacteroidales; family Prolixibacteraceae; genus JAAFHB01. Next base: position 29,787 of record CAIXCY010000274.1, on the reverse strand, counting down.
AAATCATCTTCCCCCCAGATTTGTTCTCCTGCTTTTCGGTGACCACCCACCCAGTTCTCCTTTATTGTACACTCTTCACTCCAGTCAAACCCGGTTGCAACAATAAGCCTGCCACCCGGGTTGATCCGTTTATGAACCCCTTTCAGGAAGTGACGAGGGTTGTACATCTGATCAAGGATGTCATTGATCAAAACCAGGTCATACCCTACAAAGATTGATTTCATATTGGAGGCATCCGATTGAAGAAACTCAACCTTTTGGGTGAGATCTGCCAATCCCAGATCTTTAAGATTAATGGTCTGGTATGACTGAAGTTCCCCCTCTTCGGGAAAGAGATAGTTGAACGTTCCGGTCTCCCGCAATTGGACTGCCACTCTAATGTTACGTGCGGTGAAGTCGAGACCTGTAACATGGTCAAATCCTTTTGCCAGTTCCAGGGTAGTTCGTCCGGTACGACAACCAACATCCAGGGCATTCCTTTTTGAATCCCCGGCATATTGAACAGCGATTTCAGCAATTTGACTGTAATAGTTTTTGATTCCCAAAAAATCACCCCCAAATTGAGCTTCGCAATACCTCACTATTTGCAGATCAGTTTCATATTTTTGATTTGGAACTGTTACTGGGATGGCTGATTCAACATAGCGAAAGCCGGCATGTTGGTGAAAGTGCCGACGAAAGGCATACCTGGCTTTACCAGTAGCTTCGTTTCCTGTTGAGATCCATGATCCACCCTTAATCAGATTGTGCTTTGTATCAAATGTGGGGGCCGAAAAATCATCATAGCTTGGATGAACTTTAAATCCTTCATATCCGGTAATTGGAGTTTCTGTCCATTGCCATACATTCCCGATCAGGTCATAAAATTCCCCAAATTTAAACTGATTTACAGGACAGGGACTCTGATAATGTTCCATATTGATATTCCCAGGTGCTGAAGCCCAGAAAGGTTGATCCGGTATGTTTGCCTGTTGATATAAAAGGGTCCATTCCTCCTCTGAAGGAAGTCTGACCGGCAGGCCTGATTGTTCCCCTTTCCAGTTGCAAAAGGCTTTGGCTTCGAGGTAGTTGACCTCTACAGGCCAGTTCCATGGCATCGCTATTTCAGTGAAAACCAATCTTAATTTCCACCCGTTTTCCGAATTAATCCAGAAAAATGGATTTTTAGCATCCTTATAGATTTTCCAGTTCCATCCCTCTTCTGTCCAGTAACTGGAATCCTGGTAACCGCCTGCTTCAATAAATTGTAAAAATTCGCCATTTGAACACAGGTATTTTGAGGCTTTAAATGACTTAATATCACAAAGATATGTTCCGTATTCATTGTCCCATCCATAAATCGGATCATTGAACGATTTTCCTAGCCTTAGTCGCTGACCTTCTGCATAAACAAATGAATTCTCAGGGGCTGTTGATGATTCTGTACAGATTTTCCAGGTTGGAATAGCTTTTAGGTATTGGATTGAAACCTGCCGGATTAATACAGATGAAGTCTCGATGTGAATCCTTTGATGTTCGATACCCATTAAAATAATCCAGAAGGGATTTTCCCAACCGATAGGAAGTTCTAACGGTAGTGTTTGGATCAGTTTGCTAACAATGTTTCTTACTTTATTCCGATAGTTTAGTACCTCATCAAATGTAGGCCATTCGTAGTGACTCGTGTCAAGGTCGTCCCACGACATCTCGTCAACGCCAATAGCGAACATTGATTCCATTCTGGCGTCAACCCTTTCGTTTATTATTTTACTAATAATTAGCTTGTTAATATAAAACGTAGCGGTGTGGCCAAAATAAAAAATCAGCGGATGTCGCAAAGGATCTGCCTTGTGATAGACAGCTTCCAGATTAAAAAAAGCTTCAAAAAGTTGTTCGTCAATATCAAATGTTTTATTGAAATAATCTAACAGTTCTTCTCTTTTTTGTTCCGGTCTACCCTCGTTTAGTAGGGGTGTTTTTGTCTGAAAAAGCGGATTTGAAATCATTCTTGAAAGATTAAAATTCTTTAAAGCTGATTTGGTCTTTAAAGGAGTTCGAATTAACTTTCAAAGATAAGGAATGATTTAGTTTTTAAGCTTCATTCATACTTTTGTTTTAATTGGATGAGCATAAATTTACAGATTGAGATTTAAGATTAAACTTTGGTATTTCTCAGCTGTTAATCAAATATATTTTGTCAATTTGTATACTTAATTTTATTTACATTATCGTTATCATAATTAATTGAACAATTGAAAATACACCTATGAATTTGAGATGGATCACTACTGTTTTGTTATTTTATTATCTGGTGGCATTAAATACTTTATCGGCTCAGGATATAGGTAAACAAGGGTATAAAGGAGGTGCAGATATTCGTTCTTCCGGATTATCTGGATTTAGCCCAACGGACTTGGCTTATTTGCAAAAAAAAGCTGTGGGGGGCGATTCTATTCAGCATAATTATGATCCTTTAAAACCTGGTAAGCTTTCGCGAACACTAAATTATGATCCAAATAAACTTCATTTGCGAAATAGGATTATTCCGTTAGACAATTCTGTTTATTCGGTTATTGAATACTTTGAGGCAAAAGGATGGTTGGGCTTTATGCCCGAAGCTAAGCCGTATACCAAAGGATATATCGTCGGTCTTTTTATAAAACTGAGTCAGGTAAAAGATTTGTCAGAGCGGGAGCGGAACATCGTTCAGCGATATCTCACGGATCTGATTCAGGATTCCAACGGATTGGCTTTCTACAGGCAAACAACCGGAAAAACATTTGTCCAGGCAGGTCTTAATGCGGAGGCATCTGCGCGGACTGGGATGGGAGGTCATGGTACCTGGTCTGGTTCTGTTGTCGGAGAACCTTATCTTTCCGGAGATCTGGGCGATCATCTAACTTATATGGGAAGTATGGGACTGGCATTTGAGCGGTTGAGTCCTGATCTGTTTTTTCAATCCTATACGCGAGACAAGCAGGTTGTTTTTCCATATCAGGCAGAGGGTTACTCCTATTTACCCTACCAGTTTAATTTCAATACAATGTCGGCGCATGTTTTAACCTCAGGTAATCAACGGGAAGGATTACCCGTGAAGGATTCTCCAACTGCCGGAATGATATACCGGACCGAATTGAATGGCTCATGGTTTGCCGATGCGCTTCAGTTTAGTATTAACAATCAACAAAGAGCCTGGGGGTTCGACCAGGAAAACCTTGTTTTATCCTCAACCGCCCGGAGGTTCCCCGGAATGGAACTGAAAATACATCCTGCACCCTGGATTCGGTATTCGTTTCTCACAGGTTCGTTATTTTCCTACTTTAGTCAGTCCGCGGATTACAAAAAGGAGATCTATGGATATGATATTGGTCAGGTGCAGAAGAATTTCACCTATCACCTCCTGGAGTTTATTCCCAATCGTTGGCTGCAAATTTCTGCCGGGGGGGGGAATATCTGGTCGAAAAGGCTCGAAATGGCCTACATGATCCCATTTGTTTTACCGCATTTCACTCAAATTGATGTCGGAGACCACGATAATACCTCTGTAAACCTTGAATTTGCGACTCAGATTCCACGTTTTGGTAAAACCTGGGTTAGTTTCTTTGTCGACGAATTTAATTTCCGGAGTTCGGCACCCTTGCTGAAAACGCCTGAAAACCGTTATGCCTGGCAGGTGGGATGGAAAACGACACTGTTATCCTCTGTTATTCCTGCGACTACCTCTATCCTTAAATATACCCGGGTTACTCCCTTTACCTATACTCATTATCCGGACAGCGTTTTTAATACATCCGGAGGTCGACCCAATGATTTGAGTTATACGCACGACGGATTCAATCTTGGCTTTTATCTTCCTCCCAATTCTGCCGAATTAAACTGGAAACTTGTAAATGTCGCTATTCCTGATCTGATCCTGACTTTGAATAATCGTCTTATCATTCACGGAACCAATGATTTGGCAAGTTCGAATGCATATCTTATTTATGGTGATGTGAACAAATACCTCCTAAGTGATGTTTCAAAATATCCGCTTATGAATTTCACGAAAGACGGTATTTATGACTGGACAGTAATTTCCGAATTTAAATTTGACTGGAAAATCCGCCATGCAGGTTTGGCGAATTATATTCGTCTGGTGGGTGATTTAGGTTATTCCAAAACCTGGTGGAAGTGTAACCAGAGTGGGGTTTCAGTTCCACAAAATCAAATTTTATTTACCGGAAATCTTGGAATAATCGTAGAGATGTAAGCTTAAGTTTAGACTTAATTTTTAAGCCTTTTTAAATTTGTTATCGGATTAAATTAGAATGTAAAATAATCGGTTAGTTTGTTGAAATATTTTTAAAATATATTAATTATTGTTATATTTGTATGTTTCTATTAGTCTTAACCATCCGATTGTAAAGGGCGAATAGATTGATCTTTTACCTTTGAAAGATCTGTTTCTTGTGATTTTATTTGTTCATCCGGAATTGGGTTTTTCAGGATCGGATCACGAGTGGTTAATGGATTGAAGTATAAGAATCATCACTGAACGGATTATTTATATCTTTTCGAAACATCAGATTGTGAGATATTTTACCCGCTTTTTTATAATATTTATAATGCTTGGTATTAATTGTCATAGACTTTCCGCTCAGGATTCGGTTGAGAAAATTATCAATCGAAATGTTATGGCTGGCTTTGAAAATATGCGGGTTTCGGTGACAGGAAAAACCTTGAATATTAGTTACGAAAATAATCTATATCGAAATAAATCACTGGGTTTGTCTAAGGTATTGGATAACCTCTCTGTTTCAGGTTATGACACTTTGAGAGTCGTGATGTTATACAATGATCTGCCGATTGTTGTTGCCACCATTGGATCTGAAGACTTTCAACAATTTAAAAAAGGCAGACTTAGTGCAGTTGAAGCAACCAGTCGTATGGTTGCCTCCTATAAAACGGATAATACCTGGAGAATACTGCGTACCGTAAAGCCGGTAAATTCCCATGTGAATAAGTTTGATTTGGTATTTTATCCGCAGATTTCTGTAATGAACGTTTTGCTTTCCCAAATCTATGAAGTTCAGTTCAATATTGCCCCTGCACTTGAAGTTTCGCTTTGGCGCGGGATGAAATTTACAGGGCAGGTCATTTTTCCTATCGCTAATCATTTTGTCTTTGGCGATGAGGGGAACCTGATTCGGAGTGGCATTATTTCACTTGCTCAGGAATTCCGGTTGCCGGGAACTATTCTTGGGCGTGCTGTATTTGGTAAGTTTAACAGTGACAGGTATGGAGCTGATTTATCACTTACGCATTACCTGTTGAAAGGGCGGGCTTATGTTAAGATAAACGGTGGTTATACCGGGACCAATGAATATCGGAATGGGCAATGGTTTCGCAATGACCTCAAGACATTAACCGGCTTTTTGAAGGCGGGTTATTATTATACTCCCTTAAATGTCCAGCTTGATGGATCTGCAGGACGTTATTTAAATGGGGATTATGGATTGCGTGGAGATTGTACCCGCTACTTTGGGGAGACGGCAGTGGGTTTTTTTGCGATGCTTGGGAGTGGCACCTTAAATGGTGGGTTTCATTTTACGATTCCTATAGGTAACCGGAAGTTTAAAAAGAACCGTACCTTCCAAATGCGGGCGCCCTCTTATTTTGCCTGGGAATATAATGCAGGCACTGATTTCTATTATGGTCAAATATATAAAACCAGGCCGGATGAAAACCGGGTTGAACAATTTTATAATCCTAATTTTATAATCAAAAATCTTTTAAAATGAAAAAATCATTCTTCTTATTTAAAATCTCATTTTTAATGGCTGCTTTTTTGGCAGGCATTTATCTGTTTTCGGGATGTAAAAAAAATGTGGGTGTAATTACCAGTATCATGCGCTATGATATTTCGGGGTATGTTTCTGAATCTGAAGCCGGTGTACTAGGCGGAGTTGAGATATTCCAGGATGGAAAATCGGTTGCAACAACCGATGCAGCCGGTAAATTCACAATCTCCAAATTGCTGACCGGAACTTACATTATTGAGGCCAAAAAGAGTGGCTATACCATAGGGAGTTTCACCCTTAAAGTTACCGATGTTGGTGGTGCTGTAGGGGTTATTTTATTAAAAAAGCTGGCACCTGCTGTCGCAGTGAGCGTTTCCGGTGGAACGGTTACAGGAACGACCCAGGCTGGAGTCCCTTCGGCTGCAATCACTATTCCTACAGGCACTTTGGCTGCCCCGGTTACGATTTCTGTGACTGTGCTGCAAGCCATTGAAGCTCCACCAGTTCCTGTAGCTTTACATCCTGGTACAGTTCCCGGTGTCATCGTACAGGTTGATTGTTCAGATCCTACCATTACTTTCCCTAACGGAATTACACTGACTTTTGTGCTTCCCTTTATCCAAAAGCCGGGTTCTGCAGTGAAAGTATCATCTTATAATGAAACAACGAAGGTTTGGGACAGTTATCCAAATGCAATTGTAAGCGCTGATGGGAAAACGGCCAGTCTGCTGATTTACCACTTTTCTATATGGAGTGCCGACGTCGGTATAACTTTTACCCAAACTGATCTTGCGCCTACTACGCCTCAGGTTAATTTCCCTTATATGGAGGGCCAAGCCAACTTATTTCAGCTTGAATTCGCAAATGATCTTTCTGCCGATATAGATCCGATATTCTTCGTCGGTATCGCTCAGGCAACTACAGGGCTGTTCTTTCAGACCTATACTGTTTCAGGTATCCCGACCATGCTTTGGGCTCTGGCATATAATCCTGCTCCGGTTGGAACAGAACCGTTGACTAACCCTCAAGGTTTTGGGAGTTTGCCTTCCAAACCCTGGGAGTTTATCCAATATCTGTATCGTGAAAGGGGAACATTCAGCTATCAGGTCTATGATATCCCAACGGATAAATATGTAACTAAAAATGTGAATTGTAATTATAATATGCCAGCATACGTCTGGCTCTGGAGACCCAATGATACTTATGCCGTCCCGACGAATCCAGGAGTCATTCATACCAGTGCCAATGCAGTTTCGCAAATCGTTTTAGGAACGCAACATTCAGGCGGAAGTGGTAGTTGATTCTGCCTTCTGACAAATTGGTTTCAAGCAGTGTTTTAAAACAAATTTTAAATAAAATGAGAAATAAATATATATTATTAATAATTTTTCTTGCCATATTCGGTTTTAATGCAGCCGCTCAGCAGGATTCAACGGTGATGAAAATGTCAGGCGATAATGGCAAGGGCTGGTTTAAACTCAATAGCGTCTCGCTATCAGCCGGTTATTATTCTCCTTCGATGAGCTATTTTAATACAGATTTTCTAACCGGATTTGGTCAGACTAATGATCGCTTCAATGGCGGAGTACAATATGGAGCAAATGTTTCATTTGATTTGCCCGTAAATCTTGGTGCACGTGTCAGTGCATCCTATTGGGATAAAAGTGTTTCCGGACATGGGGTTACCTTTAACACATTAAAAGTTAGTCTTACAACAGTATCTCTTGGCCTGTTTTACACCTACAATAAGGGCTTTATGGGGGTGAAACCATACGCGGGTATTGACTGCGGTCAATTGAGTGTTCAGAATCAATATGATGCCAATGCGACTGTGATTAAAAAAACAGGAAATGACATAACCTGGACCCCCTTTGCCGGAGTAAAATATGACATAGCCGGAAAAATTGTTATAGGGCTCGAATATGGTTATGTTTTAGGTACCTATGGCCAGGATTTTCAATTAAATTCTGCTTTGCAAAATCATAAAATTTCAGTGGAGGGTTCAAAAATACTTTTTTCGGTAGGGTATAAATTTTAATTATTTTATTCCTGACCTGTTACTTTTGATGAAAATGCGGAGAAGATACTTGCTTTTATTGGCGTTTTTACCGCTATTTGTCAACGGACAAACACTCACTGGGATGAGTGGCTTGTTAAATATCCCGTCAGCCGACATGCAGGCTGACGGGACGTTTATTATGGGGGTAAATTACCTCCCTAAGATAAACCTCCCTTCTTCAATCGGTTACTACAACACCGAGAACTATTATTTCAACCTTACTTTTTTGCCTTTTCTTGAGGTGGCTTACAAACTTACACTTATTAAAACATCAGAAAGTGTCAACCAGGATCGAAGTGCCAGTTTTCGGTTACAATTATTAAAGGAAAAAAGTTTTCTCCCTGGGTTAACTGTTGGTGTGCATGATTTTCATACCACTTCAGGCAGTGGTGGCAATCAGTTTTTCGAAGCCAACTATGTGGTAATGACCAAACATTTTAAGTTAACCAGCACCGATTTAGGGATAACCACCGGTTATGGCACCAATATAATATTGAAAAAAAGCACTTTTGTCGGTTTATTCGGTGGATTATCTGTTTCTCCGGGATTCTGTAAGCCGTTGAAATTCCTGGGTGAGTATGATTGTAAGGGGGTAAATATGGGGGGAAGTCTCCTCCTTTTTAAGCACCTCTACCTGTTTTCGATGGCCCAGAGGCTCAGGTATTTTGCCGGGGGAATCGCTTACCGAATTTATTTGTGATAATTTTCAATCACCTTTTTTACGGATCCCTGGAGTAGTAGCAACCTGCGTGCTTCCTCTGGCAGTAAATTTAACTCCTCGACAATCATTCGTGTTCCACGTTCAATCAATTTCACATTGGTCAGTTGCATATTTACCATCTTGTTCCCTTTGACCCGTCCCATTTTAATCATAATGGTGGTTGTGATCATGTTCAGGATCATCTTCTGAGCAGTTCCTGCCTTTAAACGTGTGCTTCCGGTAACAAATTCAGGACCAACTATTGCCTCAATCGGATATTCACTCACATTGGCAATTTCACTTCCTGGATTACAGGTTATGCATCCTGTGAGAATTCCATTTTCCCGGGCGTGCTTTATTCCACCTATTACGTAAGGTGTTGTTCCTGAGGCTGCAATTCCAATAACGACATCGTTTTTCGAAATTCTGAAACTTTCAAGTGATGCCCATGCTTTGTCAGGATCATCTTCTGCAGCTTCTACTGATTTACGCAAAGCAGTATCTCCACCAGCGATTAGCCCAACCACAATCCCCTCGGAAACACCAAACGTCGGTGGAACCTCAGAGGCATCCAGAACTCCAAGGCGGCCGCTTGTTCCGGCACCCAGATAAAATATCCGCCCCCCATTTTTCATCCTGATTTCAATCTGCTCAACAAAATCTTTGATCTGTGGCAATGCCTCCCTGACGGCTAAATGAACTTTTGAGTCTTCTTCATTGATGTGTCTGAGCAGCTCCTCAATACTCATATTATCCAGATTATCGAAATTTGAGGAGGACTCTGTAATACTGATTTTAGCGGGTGACTTTGACTTCATGGAACTTTTATTTTTTTAATTTCATTTGATGATAGGCTATTAATCCGTTCATCGGAGCCTGTTCTATTTTTCCGACCATAAGATCTGCTTCCCCCATAACTTTTCGGAGTTGAGTTTCGAAGTGAAATCCAATACTGCCGGTAAAGTTAACCGGGGACTGCTTTATAGCTTTATATTGCAATAAATTTCTTGTTACAAACTCCCTGAATCCATCAATTACAATTGCTGCTATTTCAGGAAAATGAATGTTTTTTGAGAGAAATAGCGTGAATCCTGCAAGGTATCGGCTGGGGAAGGGTTTTTTATAAACATTTTCAAGTATCTCGGCTGTGGTTACCGGATAGGTTTTAAAAAAATCTTCGATCAGGCATAATGGCAATTGTTTTTTCAGGATATCACCAATAAGTTTTTTCCCAAGAACGGCGCCGCTCCCTTCATCACCCAGGATAAAGCCTAAAGGTGAAATTTGCTCTGTAATCTTCTGCCCGTCGTAAAAACAGGAATTTGAACCAGTCCCTAGAATACAAGCAATTCCTTGTTTGTCAATACATAACGAATGAGCAGCAGCCAACAGGTCGCTGCCGATATCGATTTTATTGGCATCAAAACATTGCAGTAGAGCCGATTTTACAATTTCCCCTTTTTCCTGATTCGTGCAGCCGGCACCATAGAAATAGATCGCATCAAATTTAGAGTGGCTGGATGAGAATTCGTGTTTTAAAAGATGTATTATATCGTCTGAATCCTGATAAAAGGGGTTAATACCTGCCGTAAACAGTCTCTCCCGGACACCCGTATCAGATAGAATTACCCATTCTGCCTTGGTACTGCCACTGTCTGAAATTAGGATCATAATCTCTCTAAGTTATTTTGAATTGCTTCCGAAAATTGGTACTTTTACTCTGTTTGATCTGAATTTTATGATGCCCTTAAACAAGAGGCAAATTGATTCAAACAAGCTTAAACAGGTTTGTACTAACTCCATCCTATTTTAAGGAAAACATCTGTTGCAAAAGTATAATTATTATAAAATTAATTCTAATTTTGGCCGCCCTTATAATCAGTTATTGATGAGTAGATTTGTTCGGATTTCATTCTGTTTCATCCTTTTTATTTTTTTGATTGCACCATTTTTGGGCATTTCGCGGTCTTTAAACCAATCCAGGTTGGGTAATAAAGCTGAAAATCGCCTCCGGAAACTTGTAAATGTAGTTCCAGGGTGGAATCATGTGGGTCAGATTGAGATTGATTCCCTGTCGCTTCTTAAGGATCAATCCCTTATCAACATTTATTTTAGCACTCCTCTTTCTTATATACCTGTCAGAGAGTCTGTAGTTAACGCGTTAGAACAAACGGTAAAAAAGGGGCTTGGACGTAAGTTTCGGAATTATTCGGTTTCCCTTTATACTGATCACCATATGTTTAAAGAGCTGGTCCCTAATTTGTTCAGGAGTCCAATTCTCGTTGACCCAAGCAGGATACCAACCAAAGTTGAACAACGGATACCGGTTGTTATTCAACCTGATCGTGAAAAACCTCTCTCCGGACTTTACAACACCAATATTGCCTTATGGGATAGCCATGGGTGGTATTTTGATCTGAAATCTGATCGTTGGAAATGGCAGCGAGCCAGATTGTTTGGTACGGTTGAGGACATCTCTCCGATGAGTTTTATTTTACCATACCTAATTCCTATGCTTGAAAAAAGTGGCGCCTCTGTTTTTATTCCAAGAGAACGCGATTGGCAGTCAGCGGAGGTATTGGTTGATAACGACTCTTGCTCAGCGGGCTCAGAATTGGTAATTCCTCACGAGCTGCCAAAAGCGACTCAGCTGTCCGGATTTTTGCTCAAAGACACGTTAATATCCGGCGATAACCCTTTTTTAATGGGTTCTTCATTACGTTTTCAAAATCCTCCGGGTCGCCATGAAATTGAATTTATCCCTGACTTTAAACTGAAAGGTCGGTATTCTGTTTCGGTTACCTATCACAGCGATAGTACTTCTTTGTCGGCGGTTAGCTATACTGTTTATCATTCCGGCGGCCAAACACGATTTAATGTAAATCAAAAAATTGGTGGGGGTACATGGATTTATCTTGGTACATTTGATTTCAAGGCCGGTAAAAATCCTGAATGTGGCAGTGTTACTATAGACACTGATGGAAACCAAAACGGAACTTTTTCTGTGGATGCAGTTAAATTTGGTGGGGGAATGGGAAATGTAGCACGCAGATCCTTTGAGGATTCCTATCCCGGGGGTAAATCGGAATACAAACTAAGTGGAAAACCAAGGTATCTTGAAGCTGCCAGATATTATCTACAGAGCGCCGGTTTTCCCGATACCCTAACCTATAATCTGAATGGGGATAAAAATGATTATAACGATGATTATCAGTCACGTGGAGAGTGGATTAATTATTTGACTGGAAGGCCAAATGGCCCGGATAAATATCGGAATATACCGGGACTTAAGATTCCGGTTGACCTTGGGCTTGCATTTCATACCGATGCCGGCGTGGCCCCAGGTGATTCGATTATTGGAACTCTTGGAATCTATAGTACCAAATCAGATAACGGTGTTTTTCCAAACGGGAAATCGCGTCTGGCGAGTCGCGATCTGGCAGACATTATTCAGACTCAGGTTGTGGAGGATATCCGTAAGCTCTTCAACCCCAGATGGACAAGGCGTGGACTCTGGGATAAGCAATATTCCGAAGCATGGCGTCCCAATGTTCCAGTGATGTTACTTGAGTTGCTTTCACATCAGAATATTGCAGATATGCGGCTTGGTTTGGATCCCCGGTTTCGGTTTTCAGTAAGCAGAGCTATTTATAAGGGTGTGCTCAAATTTCAGTCATTTCAGGAAAACCGTCCTTTTATTGTTCATCCGCTACCTGTGGCGAACTTTGTTATCACGCGGATAAATACAGATTCAATTCGATTGAGTTGGAAAGGTGTTGTTGATCCGCTAGAATCAACTGCCAAACCGGATAGATTTAGAGTTTATCAACGGATTGACGGAGCAGGTTTTAATGACGGGGTTGTAGTAGAAGATACAACCCTTGTAATGAAACTGGATCATCGGGACACGATTTATAGTTTTAAGGTTTCAGCTATTAATCAGGGAGGGGAGAGCTTCCCTGGCGAAATTCTTTCCGTAGGAATAAAAAGTAATAGCAAAGGCAATATTTTGGTTGTTAACGCATTTAATCGAATTTGCGGGCCGGCCATCCTGAATAACTCCGAAATGGCAGGTGTGGCCAGATGGAAAGATCAGGGTGTTGCAGATCATCAGGATATTAGTTTTGTTGGGGATCAGTATGATTTTGACCGGAAATCAAAATGGCTTGATGATGATAGTCCGGGCTGGGGTGCAAGTTATGGCAATATGGAGGGAAAAGTAATCGCGGGAAATAGTTTTGATTACCCATTTAGTCATGGTAAAGCGATAATGACAGCCGGTTATTCTTTTGTCTCCGCCAGCGATGCCGTATTTATTCAGGATAGTTTTGATCTTTCAACTTATTTTGCAACCGATATTATTCTTGGTCAGGAGCGCGCAACTCCCGATTTAAAGGAGAGTGGATTGAATGAGTTCAAAATTTACACACCCGAATTTAAGTCAAAAATATCCCAATTGTGTAAAAAAGGGGGAAATGTATTTCTGTCCGGCTCCTATATCGGGTCTGAATTTGGGGAAAGCAAGGATTCAATTGCGGGTGATTTCGCTAAAAACATACTTCATTTTTCCTGGCGCACTGGTCATGCTTCGAAAGGGGGAGCCTTTTATTCCACCGACTATGTTCGGAATTTGTTTAAAGGCATATGGAATTTTAACGCAATAAATAATGCTGAAATCTATTGTGTAGATGCACCGGATGGGATAGAGCCTGCCGGTCAGAATGCCTATACAGCCTTCAGATATGGCGAGAATAATATTAGTGCCGGAATTATTTACAAGGGAAAGTACCGGGTTGTTGCGATGGGTATTCCCTTTGAAACAATATTGGATACTTCTGACCGGACTAAACTCATGCAACAGATTATCCGTTTTTTTGAATTAAAATAACTATGAAAAATCCGACAATTCCTGATTTGATCACTTGTGTCCTTCCTGTTGATCGAAATGCGGAAATTAAAAAAACGCTTAAAGCCTTAAGGTCATCCGGCGTTGTAGCCCGGATTATCCTGATCGGAGATCCAGCGGTGATTCCTGATGCGTTGGATGTTGTTGGAATATCCAATGGAAATTTATTTTCAACTCAAACAATAAGGGAGTTTACACAAAAAATCAACACACGTTATACGTTAATTTGTACAAAGAGCTTACCGTTTGACCTCGGACAAAATGCCCTTTCCCGGATGATGCAGGTCTCAGAAGCTACATCTGCAGGAATGGTCTATTCCGATTTTTTTGAACAAATACATGAGATTGTAAAGCCTCATCCGGTAATCGAATATTTGGATGGTAGTCTGCGCGACGATTTTGACTTTGGCTCACTGATGTTGTATCGTACTGATATAATGGTAGCGGCAGTTGAAAAAATGGATCAACTCTTTGAGCTTGCCGGATTGTATGATTTGCGATTGAAGGTTTCACAGCAACATAAACTGATTCATTTGCCTGAAATTTTATATACCGAGCTTGAATTGGATACACGCAAATCGGGTGAGAAACTCTTCGATTATGTTGATACCCGTAACCGTTTTAAACAAATTGAAATGGAGCAGGCCTGTACTTTACACCTCAAAGCAGTAGGAGCCTGGCTCCCTCCCATATTTCGTGAACTCTTTTTTTCGGATGACGATTTTGAATTGGAAGCTTCAGTAATAATCCCGGTCAGAAACAGGGCCAAAACCATAAGTGATGCAATCAATTCAGTATTAAGTCAGGAAACTGAATTTGATTTCAATCTTATTATTGTTGATAACCACTCCACCGATGGTACAACTGAACTTATCCGTACTTTTGCAGAGTCGGATGACCGCATTATTCATGTAATTCCAAAACGAAACGACCTTGGAATTGGGGGCTGCTGGAATGAAGCTGTCAATCATGCCAGTTGTGGCAAGTTCGCTATTCAGCTCGATAGTGACGATTTATACATCGATAATACGGTTATTAAGCGTATCGTCGACACTTTTTACGAACAAAGGTGTGCCATGGTAATTGGGTCTTACCAAATGGTTAATTTTAATCTGGAATCAATTCCTCCCGGTTTAATTGATCATAAGGAGTGGACTCCTGACAATGGAAGAAATAATGCATTGAGAATAAATGGGTTAGGAGCGCCGCGTGCTTTTTATACTCCGGTTTTAAGAGAAATTCAGGTGCCAAATGTTAGTTATGGTGAAGATTATGCAGTTGGACTGGCTATAAGTCGTCATTTTAGGATTGGAAGGATATATAATCCTTTGTACCTTTGTCGCCGCTGGGATGAAAATTCCGATTCGTCACTTGACATAGCAACGATGAACGCTCATAATTTTTATAAAGATAAAGTACGAACTCTTGAATTATGGAGTCGCCAGAAATTGGTGAAAGATCAACAGTAATTATTATTCAGAATTTATTTTTTAATATAGTAAGTAGATAAACGTTAAGATGGATTTTTCAGAAAAAGCAAGAGCACTAGTCCAGGAACAGATCTTAGATTGGGATCTGGTTGGTCGGAATTATGAAGGATTAAAGAATGTAAAAGTTAAGACTTTTGATTTTGGGGATTTTAATATTGACGTTCAGTATAACCCTGAGCGAATTGTCTCTTCTGTTGCCAAAGTCGATGAGCAGTCTATTCTTGAACGATCCTGTTTTTTGTGCAAGGATAATTTACCGAAACTTCAGCGTTGGATCCCTTATGGTATCGATTATATTATATTAGTAAATCCCTTTCCAATATTCCCCGAGCATCTGACTATCGCGAATATTAATCATGTGGATCAGCGAATTTTGCAGAATTTTGAAACGATGGTTGAACTGGCGGCCCATTTAAGCAAATTTGTCATTTATTATAATGGTCCCAAATGCGGTGCTTCAGCCCCGGATCACCTTCATTTTCAGGCAGGAATTAAAGGTTTTATACCTGTGGAAAATGATCTCTCCAGTGAAATTTGTTGCCGTGAAGTTCGTACCATTGATGGCGTAAAAGTTTCTCACTGGCCTGAATATCAAAGAGGTATTATAACTTTAACCAGCAATAACAAAGCTAATCTGATTGCTGTATTTAATAAAATTTATAATCAGCTGGAGATAGCAAGGCATGATGATCCGGAACCAATGCTAAATATAATAGCTTCTTTTGACCGCAAAACCTGGACAATCCATATTTTCCCCCGAACAGAGCACCGTCCACGCCAATTTTACAATACCGGAGATAGTCAGATTTTATTGAGTCCCGCTTCGGTAGATATGGGGGGGTTACTTGTTACACCTCGTGAGGAGGATTTCCTTAAAATTACAGAAGAAGATGTAATCGATATTTTTGAACAGGTTTGTTTTGATACTCAATCTGTTCTGACACTTATTAATAAGTTGTAATTCATGCCCACAGGATTTTAATCCTATTGATTACTTATGGATATTCCCGTAATCAAAGTTGGAATAATGACAGATTTGGAGGTCTCCTGTACGCTGAAAGGTGATTATCTGATCGAACATTTAGCCATTATTTTCAGCGGAATCTTAAAGGTTAAAGTCCTTGGATCGGGAATTTGCCTTGTCTCAGGGGATCAAAGTTGGATGTGTCCTGACCGGATAAATTTTCGTCCGCTAGAACCACTAACTTCAAGCTTTATCCTTCCAAAGGTAACCATAGGGATCGATTTTCACTGGGAACGCAAAGAGGATCAGGTGTTCAAGGGGTCATTGGGTTTTATGCGTTACCAGGATACGATTCAGGTTATTAATGAAATCAGTATCGAGGAATATTTGGTTAGTGTAATCTCCTCAGAAATGTCTGCAACCGCCTCTTTGGAATTTCTTAAAGCTCATGCGGTCATTTCCAGAAGCTGGCTTTTGGCTCAAATTCAGAAAAATAAGAGGTTGAAGTATGATGGTCAAGAATACCAAACGACTTTTGGTTCGGCAGATGAGTTGATCCGCTGGTATGACAGAGAGGATCACCTTAATTTTGACGTCTGTGCTGATGACCATTGTCAGCGCTATCAGGGAATTACACGATCAGCAGACCCTCGTGTTGAACAGGCTGTATTGCAGACTTCCGGAGAGGTGCTTTTATTTGATGGATTTATCTGTGACGCCCGTTTCTCAAAATGTTGCGGAGGAATCACCGAACTGTTTGAAAATGTGTGGGAACCTGTTAACCATCCCTATTTGCAGACGATTTTCGACAATCGGTTGCAAACCACTAATTTAGTGCCTGATCTTACGGGCGAAGCCGAAGCCGCAGCATGGATACTTGGTAATTCGGATGTTTTTTGTAACACATCCGATAAAAAAATTCTTAGGCAGGTCTTAAATGACTATGATCAGGAAACGAACAATTTTTTTCGCTGGAAGCTCGTTTATTCCCAATCTGAATTGAGCGAACTGGTTAAAAGTCGTTCAGGAATCGATTTCGGGATTATTGAAAATATGATTCCCGTTGAACGAGGTGGATCCGGAAGGATTATCAAATTAAAAATTGTTGGTTCCCTTCGAACTCTCATCGTAGGTAAGGAGCTTCAAATTAGGAAAATATTATCTCAGTCCCATCTTTTAAGTTCAGCATTTATAGTTGAAAAGCTTGTAAATGGTGAGGATGTCAATTTTATCTTATATGGTTCCGGCTGGGGTCATGGTGTTGGATTATGTCAGATCGGAGCTGCAGTAATGGGTGATCAGGGATATCGTTATTCTGAAATCTTAGCTCATTATTTCAGGGGAGCTGAACTTAAAGAAAAGTATGGGGAGGGTTTTATAGGAATCGGGGTTTGAAACTCCTCTGTACCCGTTTCCAAATTGAATTAATCTCATCTAATGATAATTAATATGATCAATCGAATTGTATTTATAGTTATTATTTTGTTTGGATCATCGTTGACTTACGGTTCATCGTGGATTCGGATTAATCAGTTGGGTTACCTTCCAGGGTCTGTTAAGGTAGCCGTATTTTTATCCGATGAAAATGTAGAACTACATAATTTTGAGTTGGTTGATGCAGAGACAGGGATAATAGTGTTTAAAAATGTTCCACTGAATTATAACGGCTCGAAATGGGGTATGAAAGGTGCGGCACGCCTCAATTTTTCAATTTTTTCAACACCAGGCCGATATTTTCTTAGGTCGGGAGATACCAAATCCGCTGAATTTCCAATTTCTACTGAGGTCTACAAAGGGACAGCTGACTATACACTCAACTACATGCGTCAGCAGCGATGTGGTTATAATCCCTTTCTGAAGGATTCGTGCCATACCCATGATGGGTTTATAGTCGACCATCCCACAAAAAGTGGCCAGATTATCGATGTGATAGGGGGGTGGCATGATGCAACAGATTACCTTCAATATGTAACTACTTCGGCAAATGCAGTTTATCAAATGCAGTTTGCCTTTTTGAAAAATCCGGAAGTATTTGGTGACCAATATAAGGCCTCCGGTTTACCGGGAGCAGATGGTATTCCTGATATTCTTAACGAAATTCGCTGGGGTTTGGAGTGGCTTGTAAAGATGAATCCGGATAGTGTAGAGATGTATAATCAGGTTGCAGACGACCGTGACCATAGAGGGTTCAGACTCCCCAATAAGGATACTGCTTCGTATGGAAACGGGTTATTCCGGCCTGTTTATTTTGTGACCGGAAAAGTTCAGGGATTATCAAAATACAAGAACCGGACTACCGGCGTTTCATCCGTAGCGGGGAAGTTTAGTGCAGCTTTTGCCCTGGGTGCTGGAATATTTTCGAAAATTGATCCCGTTTTCAGTAAAATGCTTGCCCAAAAAGCTCGTCAGGCTTATGCCTTTGGCCTCTCTGATCTGGGTGTCACTCAAACGGCATGCACTGTCTCTCCTTACTTTTATGAAGAAGAAAACTACGTGGATGACCTTGAACTTGCAGCAACTGAACTTTACAGGCTAACTGGATCAGAATATTATCGGAAACAATCAAATTACTGGGGACAGCTTGAACCAATTACACCATGGATGGAGCGGGGAACTGCACGGCATTATCAGTATTACCCTTTTGTAAATATGGGACATGCCAATCAGGCAATCCTGAGTAACGAAGATTCAAAAACCTACAGCGAATTTATGAATCGCGGTTTAAAGGTAATCTATGAACGAGGGAAGAATGATCCGTTTCTTAATGGAATCCCATATATCTGGTGCTCCAATAATCTGACTGTTGCTGCAATAACACAGGCCAGACTCTATTTTGAAGCGACTTCCGATTCAACCTATACGGAGATGGAGGGTGCGTTGCGGGATTGGTTATTTGGATGTAACCCGTGGGGTACAAGTATGATTTGTGGTTTACCTGCCGGCGGAGTGTATCCGCACTGGCCACACTCCTCGATCACGTGGCTGACCAAAGAACCTACTTTTGGCGGCCTTGTGGATGGTCCGGTATACCGTGATATTTTCAATAATCATATTGAAGTTAAATTATACAGGCCGGATGATTTCCCCTCGTTTCAACATGGCCTTGCAGTTTATCACGATGATATGGGTGATTATACTTCAAATGAGCCTACAATGGATGGCACTGCAAGTTTGAGTTACTACCTCTCTACAGTTGAAAAGGAGGGAATTCACCAGCTTAAGCTGGAAAATTTGGAGGTTGATGCCAATGGTGCAGTTGTAAGGCTTGATAAAAAGAAAAAAACTGTTTATCTGATCTTTTCAGCTGACGAATATGGTGAAGGAGCTGATCATATATTATCAAGCCTTGCCAATGCGAAAATTAAAGGTTCTTTTTTCCTTACGGGTAATTTTTTGAGGAATCCCCGTTTTAAGAAAGTTATTGAACGTATGCTACATGACAAACATTTTATCGGTCCCCATTCAGACCGGCATTTGCTTTACGCACCGTGGGAGAAGCAAGATTCGATGTTAATCACCCGTTATCAATTTGATTCCGATATGACCGGTAACCTTAACGAACTTCTGAAATTCGGGATTCAAGCTTCAACGGTGAAATATTTTCTTCCACCCTATGAGTGGTACAATACCAAAATCAGCCGTTGGAGTGGTGATCGTACGATGCAATTGATTAATTTCACGCCGGGAGTTGGTACGAATGGTGATTATACAACGCCACAGATGCTGAATTATAAATCTTCGAAGATTCTGGCAGAGCACTTATTTGAATTCGAAAAGATTAATCCGGACCATCTTAATGGTGCAATTATTTTGATTCATTTAGGTACTCATCCCGACCGAACCGATAAATTTTACAGCACATTTGATCAAATTATTAAGACGCTTAAACAAAAAGGGTATTCTTTTGAACGGTTGCCTTAAAGGATGGAATTATATTGTTTGATTTGCTAAGTTTAAGGTGGGATGTCTTACCCGGAAAGTGAAATAAGTTACACACTAACAGACCAATTATGAACCAAAATTACCGGCAAGGAAAGATCACCTCACCCTGGGCTTGGATTCCTTCGCTATATTTTGCACAGGGTCTGCCATACGTAGTTGCAATGACGGTGGTTGTTATTATGTACAAGCGGCTTGGTATATCAAATACCGATATTACACTTTATACTAGCTGGCTTTATTTACCATGGGTTATTAAGCCCTTCTGGAGTCCGTTTGTCGATATGCTTAGAACTAAACGGTGGTGGATCATTACCATGCAGCTTCTTATTGGAGCGGGACTGGCAGGTGTGGCATTTCTTATCCCGGTTCCATTTTTCTTTCAGGCGACCCTGACGATCCTTTGGCTGATTGCTTTCAGCTCGGCGACTCATGATATTGCAGCAGACGGGTTTTATATGCTGGCTTTGGATAGCTCGCAACAGTCCTTCTTTGTAGGTATTCGCAGCACATTTTACCGCCTGGCTATGATTACCGGACAAGGACTTTTAATTATTATTGCCGGTTCTCTTGAAAGTTTTACCGGGTTGGAGCCATTGGAATTTACAGTACAGACTTCTGTCGAAGCACATAAGGAGGTTAAATTACAAACCAGCAATACATTGATACCTCAAACTGGTAAAATGACCTTTGTGGCCTTTCCTGCCAGGATGATACTTGATGTCGCAAATATAAAGGCCGATTCACTTAACCGAATTAAATATTTCGCATCGGATGAAAACCGAAAAAATGGGTTTTCTACCAGCGAAGAGACGTCAATTCTTGAGGAGGGCAAGAAAAAAGTTTCATGGTGGACAAAATATATTTCTTTGCCGCTTGGGACTTTCATAAAAGACAATTTTGGAAAACACAAAACTGATTCGGCAGGCTTATATGGAAGTGTTGGGAATGCCGGAATTGTTGCTGTCAGGCTTACAAGACAACCACGCCTAGGCGAGACAGTGGTACTTAACTCACGGCTTAGTGACGGCGACAAGAGTATATCAATCATTTATGGTGAACGGTTGGTTTTTACCCATCAAAACTGGCAAAAGCCGGCGTATCTTGTCGTTCAGCTCGACTATAAGCTCCGTGACAAGGTTCTTTCTGAATTTCGTGGAATTTCAGGAAATTTAAGACTCGCCTGGAGCATCACCTTTTTTATTCTGGCCGGGTTTTTCCTGTTGATTTTTATTTATCATCGATTTGTACTGCCTCGTCCCTTTTCGGATCACGCGACAGAAACGCATTCGGCAACCGATATTTTCAGGGAATTTGGAAATACCTTCGCATCTTTCTTTCAAAAAAAAAGGGCAGGATTGGCGATTGCATTTTTGTTACTCTATCGGTTAGGCGAAGCAATGCTTGTTAAAATGTCACCTCCTTTCCTTCTTGATGCACGTGAAGTGGGCGGATTAGGCCTGACTACCGGACAGGTTGGATTGGTATATGGTACGGTAGGTGTGATTTCACTCACCTTAGGGGGGATTATCGGGGGAATTGCAGCCTCACGTAAGGGGCTAAAATATTGGATCTGGCCTATGGCCTTGTGTATTACGTTACCACATCTTTCATACCTCTATTTATCATGGTTTACACCTGAGAGTTTGATAATTATTAATATTGCTGTTGCCATTGAACTATTTGGTTACGGGTTTGGTTTTACTGCTTTTATGCTTTATATGATCTACTTTGCCGACGGAGCGCACAAAACAGCACATTACGCGATTTGTACCGGGTTTATGGCATTGGGAATGATGCTTCCAGGTATGATTGCCGGCTGGTTACAGGACCTACTGGGTTATAACCACTTCTTTATTTGGGTTTTAATCTGCGCAATACCCACATTGGCTCTTATTCCTTTTCTTAAAATTGATAAGGAGTATGGAATTAAGAGCAGGTTGAGTTAAGGGAGAAGGGGAGCAAAGGCGAATTCCCCAGGCCTGAAACTGGATTGACACAGAGTAAATATTAAATTGAAAATTTATTAAGATGAAGAAACTTATTGTCATAAGTATTTTATTGTTTTTCACCTCAAATTTAATTGCATCGAAATATCCCAAGCGTGAGATGAGAGCAGTCTGGATTGCCACAATTGCCAATATTGACTGGCCTTCAGCGTCTAACCTCACGACCGCTCAGCAGCAAAAGGAATTCATCGAATTGCTCGATTTAGTCAAACAGTACAATATGAATACGGTTATCTTTCAAATTAGACCGGCCTCTGATGCGTTTTATGCCTCTGAATTTGAACCATGGTCGCAGTGGCTGACAGGTAAACAGGGTAAAAAGCCCGATCCCTTTTATGATCCACTTGAATTTGCTTCCTTGGAATGCCATAAAAGGGGGATCGATCTGCATGTTTGGCTAAATCCTTACAGGGCGGTTTCGGATGTAAGTGTGAACAAAAGTTCCTCTGAACACATCTCCAATACCCATCCTGAGTGGTTTGTGACCTATGGGAAGACCAGAATATTTGATCCGGGATTACCACAGACGCGAAATTATGTTGCAAAAATTGTTGGTGATATTGTTCGACGTTATGATATTGACGCGATCCATATGGATGATTATTTTTACCCTTATCGCATTTCGGGGGTCGAATTTCCGGATGAAAAAACGTTTCAGGAATATCCCGGGGGCTTTCATGCCAATGAAAAAGAGGATTGGAGGAGGAATAATGTCGATTTAATAGTGAAGCAATTGCATGACACGATTAAGTCGATAAAGCCATGGGTTGAATTCGGAATTTCACCTTTTGGGGTATGGCGAAATGCTGAAAAGGATCCCTTAGGTTCGAAGACCAAGGCCGGACAAACTAATTTCGATGATCTCTATGCCGATATTTTGAAATGGGAATATAACCAATGGATTGATTACGTAGCGCCACAGGTCTACTGGGAAATTGGAAAGGAAATTGCTGATTATAAAATCATTGCCGATTGGTGGAGTCATCACGCTTACGGTGCCCAACTTTTTATCGGACATGGACTTTACAAATTAGACCCTGAGTCTAAAGAGAAATCATGGCAGAGCGCTGATGAAATAGTTAACCAGATCAAACTAAACCGCAAACTCAAAACGATAGCCGGAAGTGTATTCTACAGTGCAAAATTCCTGCGGAAGAATCCCCTCGACCTTCACCAGAAAGTGCAGGATCGGCTCTATCGTTATCCTGCACTTCCCCCTTTAAATGGACGAGTCGGCGAGATAACTCCGCAGGAGCCACTCAATGCACAAATGAACCTCTCCAACGGACAGCTTCATCTTAGCTGGGAAGGGGGGGCGAATACCAAATCATTTGTACTTTATCAGTTCACACGCTGGCAGCGAAAAAATACCCGGAACCCGGCAAGAATTTTTCTGACTACAGCAAATAATTCAATAACCTATACTCTTAATCATACAACTGATCCAAAGCATTTCAGGTATGTAGTGACTGCACTGAGCAAATCAAATACAGAAAGTTCACCCGTCAGGTTTAAAATGAACAAATAACTGATTTGAAACATTGAATTAAGTGGTTGGAATTTTGCTTATGTAAATTGAGAAATTTATCAATAAATTAATTACCTCATATATCCTGAATCCTATGAAAACCAGTCAACGCTATCTGGCTCTTGATGTGCTGCGTGGAATAACAATAGCAGCAATGATTACGGTAAACAATCCGGGAAGCTGGGAATATATTTATGCTCCTCTGGAACATTCGAAATGGCATGGGTGCACCCCGACAGATCTGATTTTCCCATTCTTTTTGTTTGTAGTGGGAGTTTCAATGTTTTTCTCGTTTTCAAAGTATAATAACACATTGAGTAAAGATTCGTTGCTTAGAATTGGAAAACGAACCTTGTTAATTTTCGCAGTTGGATTATTTTTGAATGCTTTTCCGCAAGCATTGACCGATTTTTCGAAGCTTCGGGTTATGGGTGTTCTTCAGCGTATTGCTATTGCCTATGGAATCGGCGCTTTACTTGTTCTCGCTGTGCCACGAAAATTGCTTCCAGTTGCAGGTGGAGTAATTCTGTTGGTGTACTGGGCTATTTTGTTCTGGTTCGGGAATGGTGACCCTTATTCGCTCTCTGGAAATGCAGTTATTCCATTTGATTTGACCATTCTTGGAGTAAACCACATGTATAAAGGGTTTGGAATCCCATTTGAACCAGAGGGTCTGCTAAGTACTATTCCGGCAGTGGTCACTGTTATTATAGGTTACCTTGCAGGGGGCATTATCCGGGAAACCGAAAAAATTAAGGTTCCGAAAATACTTGTAATATTGGGGGTTGCTAGTACACTCGCCGGATTTTTGTGGGGTCTTCTGTTTCCAATAAATAAACCACTTTGGACCAGTTCTTACGTTCTATATGCAGCCGGTTGGGCAATGCTTTCATTGGCATTGCTGATCTGGATTATCGATCTTAAGGGTTGGTCTGGCTGGACCTCCTTTTTTGTGATATTTGGGATGAACCCTTTGGCTATCTTTGCGTTCTCCGGGATTTATGTGAAAGCAATTCTTTACCTTGTTCACATTACAGAGGCCAATGGTACCGTGGTAAATGGGTATACCTGGATTTTTCAGCACCTTTTTTCTCCTTTGTGCACCGATCAGAAAATCACTTCACTGCTCTTTGCACTCTTTCACATCGTATTTTTTTGGTTTGTAGGACTGGTACTCTATAAAAAGAAGATCTTCATTAAAGTGTAAGTAACTGTTTGTTGTTTAATATTTAAAAAGATGCTAAAATATAAGTTAATTATTTTTTTATTAATTCAGGCATTGCTCTTCTCAGCTCAGGCTCATTCGCAGGTTGACCTGAAAAAATATATGAACCATCCATGGGTCGACTCGGTGTTTAATGCCCTCTCCCCGGATGAACGAATTGCACAACTAATCTGGATCGATGTTACTTCCGGTGAAGACTTGCAGAAACAATTTCACGTTGCTGAAATGGTTCAAAAACATAATTTCGGAGGTTTGATTTTCTTTTCCGGAACAGCGGTTAGACAGGTAGAACTTATCAATTACTATCAGTCGATATCCAAAACACCATTAATTGTAGCGATGGATGCTGAGTGTGGAGCTGGCATGCGCCTGGATGATGTTCAGCCATTTCCCTATAATCTCACAGTTGGAGCGGCCTCTGACGATCAAACGATCAAAAGTTGCGCTTCTGAAATAGCGAAACAATTGAAAATACTTGGTGTTCAGGTGAGTTTAGGTCCTGTTGCTGACATTAATTCAGAGCCGCTCAATCCGATTATTGGCATTCGTTCGTTTGGCGCCTCACGGTATGAGGTTGCCCGAAAAAGTATCGCTTTTATGAAAGGATTGCAGGAGAACGGTATAATTGCAGTTGCGAAGCACTTTCCCGGACACGGAGATACGAAAACTGATTCCCATTTTACATTACCCCTCGTTCCTGCATCGCGACAACGACTTGATAGTCTTGAGCTTTTTCCTTTTAAGAAGCTGGCCGCAGAGGGAATTGGTGGAATTATGACTGCTCATCTGATGGTTCCTTCGCTTAATACGATGGGTGATTCACCTGCAAGTCTCTCCTACACTGCTGTAGAAGGGGTGATCCGGAAAGAATGGAACTACCAGGGGTTGATCATCACAGATGCGATGAATATGGGAGGAGTAACCGGTTATGGAGAACCTGGGAGGAACGATGTGCAGGCGCTGAAAGCAGGTAATGATGTGATTGAGTTTCCGGTTGATGCCGAGTTAACGCTTAAGGCAGTAAAGGAGGCCATCCAAAATAAGGAACTTTTGGAGGATCAGATTAATCTTAAATGTCGCAGGGTGCTGGCTGCTAAATTTATGGCTGGATTAAGTCATCGTCAACCATTAATTGTTGCAGGCCTTTTAAATAAGCTTAATTCAACAGAGGCGCAATATGCTAATAGATTGGCTGTTGAGTCATCATTGACCTTACTTGAAAACAAAAACAATCTTATCCCATTGCTGCGTCTTGATACTTTACATATCGCTGCATTATCGATTGGGTCAGCTGTCATAACCCCTTTTCAAAAAATGCTGGGCAATTATACACAGGTTGATTACTTTAATCTCTCAGAGGATTTTACCGAGTCTGAGGCAAATGAAATGATTAAGAAATTAGGAAACTATAATCTTGTAATTACTGGTATTCATTCACTTTTTGAGTGTAAGAATCGTCCCACATTTAAGTTCAATTCTCCAATACATGTAAAGCAAACACCTCCTTACGGAGTAACTGACGACCTAAGGAAGCTGATATCGCGAATATCATCCATCCACAATTCCATTCTGGTATTTTTTGCAAATCCATACGCTGTTGGGGAGCTAAATGAGATTGGGCATCCCGGCGGATTATTGATTGCTTATCAGAATACTTTGATTAATGAAGAACTGGCAGCCCAGCTTTTATTCGGGGGAATTGCCTGTGGCGGGAAGTTACCTGTTCCAATAAATACTCTTTATCCGACGGGTTCCGGTTTGAATATTGATCATCCAATCCGTTTAAAATATACCATCCCTGAAGAGGTTGGATTAAATTCAACCAGGTTTAAGGAGGCTATCGATTCAATAATAAATAATGCATTGGAAAATAAGGCTTTCCCAGGGTGTAATGTTTTAGTTGCCAAGGATGGAAAAATTATTTTTCAAAAAGCTTATGGTTACCATACCTTTGAAGCTCGTGTTCCTTCCCAAATGGATGATATTTATGATCTGGCATCTATAACTAAGGTTGCCGGAGCGCTTCCTGCAATCATGAAACTTAACGAAGATGGGAAATATATTCTCGACGAGAAATTTTCTACCTATTGGAAGGATTGGCGAAAGGGGTTTTTGCATCCTTCCAACAAGAGTGATGTTACAGTGAGGGAATTGCTGGCACATCAAGCCGGATTGGCACCTTATCTTCCCTTCTGGAAGGAATCAGTTAAGGGGAGTAACCTTTCAAATAGCTGGTACAGGGCTGATCAAAATGGCGAATTCAATCTGGAAGTGACTCCGGGAATGTATCTTAAATCGGGATTCAAAAAACATGTATATAAGGCAATTCGCGAATCGCCTCTTGAAACTCGCGGGAAATATGTGTATAGTTGTCTCTCATTTATTATAGTTCCTGAAGTGATTTCAAGATTGACAAAAATGAAATATACCGATTTCCTGGATCAGAACTTCTATCGCCCGTTAGGAGCTACAACGATGACTTACCGACCATCCCGGAAATTTTCTGATGATCAGATTGTTCCCACCGAATACGATGCAATATTTCGTAAAAGGTTAGTCCACAGTACTGTGCATGACGAGGCATCTGCTGTCCTTGGAGGGATTTCCGGTAATGCCGGGTTATTTGCCTCGGCGAATGATTTGGCAAAGATTGTACAGATGTATGTCCAGTTTGGAACTTACGGTGGAAAGGAATACCTCAAACGGTCGACTATCGAAGAATTTAACAGGGTTCAGTTCCCTCAAAACAACAATCGCAGGGGTTTGGGTTTCGATAAGCCTTTAATTGACAATCAGAAATTTGATATGGCTAATTCCTACCCTTGTCCGGCTGTTTCACCCCAAAGCTTCGGTCATTCAGGCTTCACTGGAACATTTTTCTGGGCTGATCCAACCAATGGATTGATCTATATTTTTCTGTCGAACCGCGTATATCCCACTCGCGAAAACAATAAACTTAGCGACTTGAATGTAAGAACCAATATTCTGCAATTGGTTTATGAACAATTAAATAGAACAGGAAGCCATTAGACAGGCGTACGTTGAATGAATTATGAAGTTCCTTTCGGATGGCATGCATAACAATTAGTGCTGTTATAAAGATAGGTCTTTAACGCTTTATGAGCCGAAGCCATCGTTGTCTGAGGATGGCAAACAAGACAATTAAAAATACCAAAATTGGTTGCAGTAGTATGACATTGTGTGCATAATGTCCATGCTCCCTGGTGATTTCCGGAATAGATTGGAAAATATTGGGCATCATGATTATAGGTTGTTGTTGTCCATACCGTTACTGTATGGCAGAATTCACAATTGGTTGGAAATTTTGCCACCGCATGTGCCGGATTGTTGGTCGTGTTGAACTCATTTAAATGGCAGCTTACGCAAAGCGTTGATATGCCTGCATAACCTGCCGTGTGGCAACTAATACAACTAACACCTATATGGGACCCGGTTAATGGGAAGGTTGTTCCCGTTGTATGATTAAAGGTTGATGGTACCCAAAGTGTTGTGGTATGGCATATTTTGCAGTCCGTAGGAAATTTGGCCACCAAATGTGCCGGACTTGTGGTTGCATTGTAATCATTTTGATGACAACTTACACAAGCCGTTGAAATTCCTATGTATCCTGTTGAGTGACAATTGATGCAGGCAACGCCAATGTGACTTCCTGTTAAAGGAAAGGTTGTGGCAGTATTATGATTAAAAGAATTTGGAATCCATGCCGTCGTTGAGTGACATATTTTACAGTCTGTTGGAAATTTCGCTGCGATATGATTCGGATTCACTGATGCGTTGTAGCTTGCAATATGGCAACTTGCACAATCAGTGGGTGTGCCACCCGTAAACCCGTTGGTATGACAGATAACACAGTCGACAGTTGTGTGGGCACCTGTTAATTGAAAGACCGTTGTTGTATTGTGATTAAAAGATGACGGAACCCATGCTGATGTTGTATGACATAACGTGCAATCTGTTGGGTATTTTGCTGTCGCATGTGCTGGTGTCGTCGTTGCATTGAAATTTGTTAAGTGACAGCTTACACAGTCGGTGGATATTCCGGCATAACCTTTGGAATGACAACTGACACAACTTACGCCGATATGAGCACCTGTCAAGGGGAAAGTTGTTGCAACATTATGATTGTATGTTGACGGAACCCAGGCCAATGTGGTGTGACATGTTTTACAATCTGTTGAAAATTGCGCACTTGTATGATTTGGAATAGTTGTTGCGTTATAATTGGCTAAATGACAACTTGTGCACTCAATAGAAATTCCAACATATCCTGCCGTGTGACAACTGGCACAGTCTACCCCAATGTGTGCTCCGGTTAAAGGGAAAGAGGTGGTTGTATTATGATTAAAAGTTGATGTTGTCCATGACGTTGTTGAATGACATAGTGTACAGTCTGTTGGAAACTTGGCAGCCACATGCCCCGGATTATTGGTTGAATTAAAATCACTTAAATGACAACTTACACAATCTGTTGATATACCAGCATATCCAGCTGTGTGGCAACTTATACATGTTAAACCGATATGACTGCCTGTTAATGAAAATGTGGTTGCGGTGTTGTGATTAAATGACGATGGCGCCCAGGCAGTTGTTGTATGACAGGTTTTGCAATCGGTCGAGAACTTGGCAAGGGTATGATTTGGATTTGTAGACGCATTAAAGTTTGTTAAGTGGCAGCTTGAACAGGTTGTTGGTGTCCCTCCGGTGAACCCGTTCGTGTGACAAGTTGCGCACAAAACTGTCGTGTGAGTTCCGGTCAATGGAAAGGCAGTCGTATTATGGTCAAACGTTGAAGTTGTCCAAACCGTCACGGTATGACAAATAGAGCAATCCGTTGGATATTTCGCCAGAGTATGCGACGGCATCGTTGTGGCATTGTATTTATCGAGGTGACAGCTGACACAGGTTGTTGGTATCCCGGCATATCCGGCG
This sequence comes from uncultured Bacteroidia bacterium, assembly GCA_903918045.1. GTDB lineage: Bacteria > Bacteroidota > Bacteroidia > Bacteroidales > Prolixibacteraceae > JAAFHB01. The sequence continues at coordinate 258 of CAIXCY010000274.1, read as the reverse complement.
GCATGACAGCTGATGCAGCTCACCACGATGTGACTGTTTGCCAGCGGGAAGGTGGTAGCGGTATTGTGATTAAATGACGATGGTACCCAGGCAGTTGTTGTATGACAGGTCTTGCAGTCGGTCGAGAACTTGGCAAGGGTATGATTTGGATTTGTCGATGCATTAAAGTTTGTTAAGTGGCAGCTTGAACAGGTTGTTGGTGTCCCTCCGGTGAACCCGTTCGTGTGACAAGTTGCGCACAAAACTGTCGTGTGAGTT
>CAIXCY010000273.1 GCA_903918045.1 uncultured Bacteroidia bacterium | reverse complement strand
ACCTGATTTTCGTCAACTTCCTGTCCGTAAAGGGTTTTTATTGCCTCAATTACTTTATTCCTGATTAAGATTTCCATTACTTTTGTAGTATCATTTTAGAGAGCGCAAATATAGGAAATTAGTCCCTATTTTCAGTTTCTCGACTGAAGTGTCTTATGTTCAATTAACAAACTGGTAATGAATAAAAATATAATAAACGGGCAGGAAGAGCAGATAAATGATATGATCGAACGCATTTGTGAAATTTCCGGTAAACCGCTTCCTATTGGTTCGGTGATCGGGATGATTGGAAAGGTGATCCAGATGCGTGAAAATGACGCCGAAGATATTGCTATAAGAAAACAGGTTTCAGGGGTGACCGGAATTATTCTGAATGATCCAAGGATTGATGAGGTTATCTTTGAAATTGAGGAAAAACCGGCGCAAAATACCTATATGCCGTTCAATAACAGTCAGTTTGAGGCCCTTAAGAAGCAAATGGATGGAGAATAATGAAAAAATGAACAATGAAAAAATGATCAATGTTAATGTATTAATTAATTTGACCATTGACCATTGACCATTGACCATTGACCATTAACCATTGACCATTAACCATTGACCATTGACCATTGACCATTAACCATTACTTTTTACTTTTAAATAGGCACCGAAACTGTTTTTCGGGAGCATTGGGGTTAAGGGCAGGAATCCGGATTCAATATTTTCATAATTCATTTTAAGTGGGGCTTTAATCTTATTCTCTCTGCAAAATTGATCGAAATACCCCTCTTTCCCATGCAAGATCCTGAACTCACCTGAAGATCCTTCGCAAAGGTGTTCCCGAAGTTTTAAGGCGATCGCTCCCATTGTGAACCGGCAATTAATTTCGAGACAAGGGTTGAATTTCATGATCCCGTCTTTCGATTTAAAGATCATTGCATCCACGCCAAACCAACCGTAATATTCTGTTGAATAATCACTTGCAATTAGCTCAGCGAGCAGGACCTTTCTTGCTTCAGCAATATTCTCCATTAAAAAATCTTTTAAAGATGGTTCCAGAACGCGGGGAAGCTCCTGAATGTTGTTTCCTGTATAGCGTCCTGCCTGGTCAGTTGTGAAGGTTGTAAATCCTTTGTATTCAATTCCACCTGCGCCGTCCGAAAAAAACTGAAACGAAAGATCGAGCAGTTTGTCAACCCAGGGCTCAACGAGAATATATCCTTGCTGGTTTATATAGCCTGCAATTACCTGCCTGTTTGTCCGGTTAAATTCATTGGGACGAAGGAACTGCAATCCGCGACCCGAAGAACTCCAAGGCGCCTTTACGACAACTTTACCCCATTTCCTTTGAAGGGCGATTAGTTGGTCCGGAGTAAAACAGATTTCAGGTAATTCGTTTTGAATAAGAGAGTTATTTAATTTTTGGCTCTCAATAATTTGGCTTAATATGGTTAAAGATGATTTACGGCTATAAAGTTCGCGATGGATTTCCCGCCATTGAACGACTGGCGATTTTTGAAATTCATCGCAACATCCTGATTTAATGAACAAAAGGTGTTTATGGGCGGCAGGACTCCATCCCCACGGAAACATAAATCCTTTATTTAGTGCTAAGAATTTTTGATCAGCTATTAGATTTTGTGCTGTCTGGTAGTTGGGGATTTGAAAACCGGCATTTCTCAATTGGTCTTCAAACTCCTGATCAGGGCGGCGGTCGGCCAAAACAAAATCTGCAGGTCCGGAAATCAATCCGGGTAGTGTACTGAGTTCATTTTCAAACCGACGTAATTTTGCAGAAGCCATATAATTTGTCGAGCCGTTAGCGACAGCCAGTTCGCAGGTAGGATTAAAAAAGTAAATATCGGGCTTCATCCTGCAAAAATAGCTCAAAAGGAGTTTCTCTTTGAATTTGCCGCATAAAAAATCTTTATCTTGCAAAAAATTATAAAAACGGATGAAAACTTCAAAGTACCTGATCTGTAATGATATATTAGCAAAGGATGATCAACCGGCAGAATTTATTCTTCATAATCATCACCCTCGGTTTTTGGCTAAGGTCGAAGAACTCGATTTTGATGAGCTTGAAAACCGGCCCGAAAAACCTTTTGCAGATATCCTCTACGTAAATAGCTCGGGGGCAATGGTTATTTACAGGCTAACTGTCACCGAATATTATGAACGTGCTGATGAAGAGGATGTGCTTGACGAATTATTCCCTGCCCGTGATTATTATACCCGGTATCTTCAGGATATTGATTCGGAGGAGGAGGGTAAGGAGGGTTATCCCGTAAAAGATTTCAGTCCTGAACTTCCCGGTCTAAAAATTTTACAATCATCAATTAATTGGACTGTAGTATATAATGGTGTGATAGCGGAATTTGCCACCGAAGATGAGATGGATGAATTTTTGGAAAATGATCTGAATATAGAACCTGAATTACTCGATAAAGGGGTAATTAATGAGTTTGAATAGGAATCTTAGTCCATTGAAAAGCAATTAAATATTCTGAATACGGGTCCTTTTTCTCAGGTAATAATGGTAAAGAGGAAATCCCAAAACAGATAGTAGGATTATTGTTGTACCGATGTAGAATCCTCCGGTCATGTGCTCTGTTTCACCAAATAAAAACCAAGCCATAACGATTCCATAGACTGGCTCTAGGTTAATTGTAAGAGCGACAACATAAGCCGACAAATGCTTCATCACTTTAACCTGGATAGCAAACGAATAAGCCGTGCAGATTATCCCTAGCACAAGCAGATAAATGAGATCAGAGATCGTCGGAAGAGACAAAAGGGCATTCCCCCAATTTGCAATCAAAAGGTAAACAGTGATACATGAGATGCCTCCCAACATTTCATAAAAGCTTATCACTGATGCCTTAAGGTGATGGACCATTTTTTTGTTCAGTACAGAAAACAGACCTGCCAGAAAAGCTGCAGCAAGGGCTACTAGGATCCCTGTTGAATACCTTGTTTCAAATCTGAAAATCAGGTACAATCCTGCTATAATGAATAATCCAATTATAACTTCGAGAACATTAATCCGTTTGCGAAAGAAAAACGGTTCAAGAAGGCTTGTGAAAAGCGTGGTTGTTGCCAGACATCCAAGTGCGACAGATACATTTGCAATTTTTATAGCCCCAAAAAAGGCGATCCAATGTATAGCAACAATGATTCCAATTCCAAATAATTTAAAAAATTGGTCTAGCGATACAGACATATTTGTTTTCTTCCATTTCAGAAAAAGGTAAAAAGTGATGAGTGCAATTAACATCCGGTACCAGACTAATTGAGTGGCGGGAAGCGTAATCAGTTTGCCGAGTATGGCCGTAAATCCATAGATTAAAACTACCAAATGAAGCTTGAGATGACTTGACAGAAGTTGATTTTCCAACGTGAGATTTTGGGCTCAAAGATAACTGTTGATTTTAAACCTAACAGTTTCCTTTAACCAGATATTTCTCATTTTTCGGAAGATAATCTTGGAATAATTTGGCGTTTTAATTTTATAATCACTAATTTTATCATAATATTTAAAAGTATTGTTATGAATTTTGTAAATTCTAAATTTCTGAAAGGAACTGTAATTAATTTCAGAATTTTTTTTTATTATAATTTGTTATCTTCCAAATTATTAAAGTTTCATTTTATTCCTTTTGTGATCATTTTTTTTGGAATTACTTCAGGGTTGAGGGCTCAAAATCAGCTTGCTAATAAACAGTTTATGGTCGATATCCGGTTTACTAAGATTTTAGATGGAAGTTATGCGGGTAATAATCTAAAGACTTCGGACATCCAGGGGACACCCTATCTGAATGATAAGTTTGAGCCTGGTAAGATTGTCACACCTGAAGATTCGGTCTTTGGAAATATTGAGTTAAGGTATAATGCTTTTACCGATAATCTGGAATTTAAGAAAGGAGAGAATATTTTTAATATAGCTTCTAAGAACATCGTCAAAAAGGCTGAATTTGGTGGTAAAATGTTCGGCTGCAGGAGTTATGAAGCAAATGGTGGTAATATCATGTATGGATTTTTTGAAATTCTAACTGAGGGAAAGACAACCTTATTGGCCAGGTATAAGATTAAGTTTATGGAGAAAGTGGTTGCCAAGCCATATTCAGATGCCAAGCCAGCCAGATTTGAAGATATGGAGAAACAATACTTTTTTATGTCGGAAGGTAATCCAGCTAAGCTGATTCCCAACAAAAAGCGGCTGCTCAAAATATTTGGAACCAAATCTGATGAAATGGAGACCTATATCTCCAGGAACAAACTTTCGGTCAAAGAGGATGATTCGTTAATTAAAATTATCAATCATTTTAATACACTTTAATTGCATTTCTTACTTTTGCATTGATATTCTGATTCTACCTAAAATATATTAAACGTGAAAAAATTACTAATTCCGTTGGCTGTCATTTGTTTGTTGGCATCCTGTGAAAAACAAGAGAAAAAACTGACCATGATGAATCCATTTTTTGAGGCCTATAATACGCCCTTCGAAGTTCCCCCATTCGATAAAATATTGAATAAGCATTATTTGCCGGCATTCGAAGAGGGGATAAAGCAACATAATGCGGAGATAAAAATTATTACGGATAAGACTATCGCTCCCGATTTTGTCAATACCATCGAGGCACTGGATTACAGTGGCTCACTGTTGACCAGTGTAAATCATGTTTTTTCAAATCTGAAGGAGGCGTTTACCAATGATTCATTACAGGAGATTGCACGTAAAGTGGCTCCATTGCTTTCACATCACAGTGATGAAGTAAATCTAAATGAGAAGCTCTTTGCACGTGTAAAGGGCGTATACGACTGCAGGAATTCATTAAAGCTAAATCAGGAACAATCAAGGTTGCTAGAGGAGACCTATAAACGGTTTGTTCGCGGGGGCGCAAATCTTCCGGAGGCAAAGAAACTTGAATTAAAGAAGGTTAATGAGGAACTTTCACTGCTCGATCTGACCTTCGGTGATAATATGCTTGCCGAAACAAATAGCTATAAGATGGTAATCGACCATAAGGAGGATTTATCAGGATTACCTGAATCTGTAATTACTGGCGCTGCTGAAGAGGCAAAAGCTCTGAAAATGGAAGGTAAATGGGTTTTCACGCTTCAGAAACCAAGCTGGATTCCATTTGTTACCTACGCCAAAAACCGCACTTTACGCGAAAAAATCTACAAGGCGATGTTTAACCGGGGCAACAATGGAAATGAGCATGATAATAAACCTGTGATAAATAAACTGGTGAACCTGAGGTTACAAAAGGCTAATATTATGGGTTTTGATAGCTGGTCTGCTTATGTCCTGGATGACTGTATGGCCAAAACTTCAGCAAATGTGTATAAATTATTGTATCAGGTCTGGACTCCGGCGATTAAAAGAGCCAAGGAAGAAGCTCAGGATATCCAGAATATGATCGCCAAAGAGGGTGGACATTTTAAACTCGAGAGCTGGGATTGGTGGTATTATGCCGAAAAGGTGAGAAAAGAGAAATACGACCTTGATGAGGAGCAAATCCGTCCTTATTTTGAGTTGAATAATGTGCGCGAAGGTGCCTTTTCTGTTGCAAATAAATTGTACAGTCTAACCTTTACCCGCCTTAAAAACATGCCTTTATACCATCCTGAATGCGAGGTTTATGAGGTAAAAGATGGGGATGGATCGGAGATGGGGATTCTGTACATGGATTTTTTCACAAGGAGCTCTAAAAAAGGGGGTGCCTGGATGACTAATTATCGTGAGCAGTCTGTAAGTGCTGATGGGAAAACAATTCGACCTGTTGTTTCGGTAACCTGTAATTTTTCGAAACCAGCAGGAGATCAACCAGCCTTACTTAGTTTTGATGAGGTTGAGACTCTTTTCCATGAATTTGGTCATAGTTTGCACGGTTTACTATCGCAATGTCATTATACGGGTGTGTCAGGTACCAATGTTGCCCGTGATTTTGTTGAGCTTCCGTCACAAGTAATGGAGCATTGGGCTTCAGAGCCTGAAGTCCTTCGAATCTATGCAAAGCACTATAAAACGGGGGAAGTGATCCCTCAGAATTTAGTGGATAAAATTGTTAAAGCCGGAAAATTTAACCAGGGATTTGCAACCGTTGAATACCTTGCGGCAGCAATCCTTGATATGGATTACCACACCGTCACAAAGGGTGGAGATATTGATGTTGAGCAATTCGAAAAGAACTCAATGGAAAAGGCAGGGCTGATACCTGAAATTATACCACGCTATAAATCGACCTACTTCGCTCATACCTTCTCCGGCGGTGGTGAATATTCAAGTGGATATTATAGCTATCTCTGGGCTCAGGTACTCGATTGCGACACTTTCCAGGCGTTTAAGGAGGCCGGGAGCATTTTCGACCCTAAGGTTGCCAAATCATTCAGAACAAATGTTTTGGAACGTGGAGGTACGGATGAAGCCATGAAACTCTATCTTAATTTCCGGGGTAAAGAACCTTCAATCGAACCACTCTTAAAAAGCAGAGGTTTGAATTAACCTTTAATATTACCTTTTAAACGTAATCCCGGTTTACGGATCGGGATTACGTTCAAGGAAAATATCGATTATTTACCTGTGCCATTTTTTGTATTTATTCCAGTCCTCATTCCATAACCGGTAACATAGCGAAAATGAAATGGATGCATAGTAATCGTTATGCATTAAGGAATTTTGGGCTGCCGGATAACCGGTTTGATCTGCTCCAGGATTTCTGAACCTTTGCGGATCGGTAAGATTATCAATATTATCGGAGAAAGTCCTTCGCACGGTCAACTCTGCTATTGCACCAATTCTCTTTGTTAAATTAAACTTTATGCCGACACTTATTGGTAAAATGGCAGTTATAACGGGCAATCCGTTTGTCTGTTTACCCCTCGAATCAATAAGTGGATAATAATAGGCATTCGGTGGCCCAATTGGCGGTCGAACTATAATTAACGGATTGAGTATAAATGTTCCACCCGATGGAGATTTGGAATAGAAAATACCTAATCCAACCGCCACAAATGGGGTAAAGTTATTCCGACGTGTAAGACCTAAATTGTATTTATGAAAATTATACTCCATCATGATCTCTAAACTCTCGAATGATCGGTTAAAATTGAAGTTATAGCTTTGGTCAACCGGAAATACAATTTTACCTTTCATTGTTTGGGCAACATAAGCATCATTATAGGTACCTTCGGCTTTTAGATCTCCGGTTAAAAGCTGATATCTTAAGGCCAGACGATTGCTTAAATTCAAATGCCCAAGTAGACCGGCGAAGGTGGTGACCGATTTGGAATATTTTACGTCATTAATATCTCCGCGGTAAGCAGTTACCCCCGCCTGAATGCCAAAATCAGAAGTTCCTTGAGCCTTACTGTAACTGTTTGCAAATAAGGAGTTAAGAACGCAGAAAAAGATTATATGTATCCAATTGTTCATCAATAATAGCGTTGCAATAAAGCGCCCCAAATTTAGACAAAAAAAAAATCTTACGATTCAAATATTTTATTATCTGGCGATGTAAAAATATTTTATTAAATAACCAATTAGGATATTTTCCTCATGTCAGTAATATTCAATACTTTTCGGAACTTTATTATTATGAATGAATTGATTTGTGAAATGACCGATTTATGAAAACATCCATACACCAGAGATATACCGACCAGATTGTTAAGACGGAAGAAATAAGAGAAAAATTTGCCAATCGCGAACAGTATATGCCATTAATAAGGTTAGCTTCTTTTTTGCTGATGCTTTTCCTGTTCTATAAATATTTGATTAGTAATGAATTGCTTTATGTTTATTGTTCAATCGCTTTATGTTTAACATTTATTTTTTTATCATGGGTCGATCACCGGTTAAAATTGGAGATTCTACGATGCGACCGGTTGATTCTGATCTGTGAGAACGAATGCAAAGCCCTTGATAGTGATTACTCCCCGTTTGACCCCGGTGATGAGTTTATTGATCCTGAGCATAGCTACTCCTTTGACCTCGATTTGTTTGGAAAGCGATCCCTTTTCAATAACTTAAACAGGAGTGTTACTATTTTTGGCAAGAACAGGTTGGCCGATTACCTTAGGCAGGCCTATATTTTTAAAGATCTTATTGGAGTCAGACAAAAGTCAATCAGCGAATTATCGGAGAATTCCGAATTCCGCCAACAGATACAGTTGGTTTTTTATGGTGTCAAGAGTTCAGAAAACGACCGTAAGGAGCTAATGGACTGGCTTGCGACCGGAAATTCTCTATTTAAAGGGAATCTCTTTACATTACTGCGAGTTGTCCTGCCTCTTATTACAATTAGTTTTCTCGCGCTTGCTTTTGCAGGGACTTTGCCCGTGCAATTTTTTATAGGAATGATTATCTTACAGTTATTGATTGTTTCGGCTTTTGGCAGGAAATTGGTTACTGCCCAGTCGCTGCTCTCTAATAAGGTTGAAACAATTTCCCGTTATGCTCAATTTTTACTTTTAGTTGAACAATGTAATTTCAAGACTCAATATCTTATTGATTTGAAAAAAAGATTGTTACATCAGGGTGTTGAACCTCCTTCCAAAATTATGGGAAAGTTATTCCAATTGCTTAATTGGATGGATTCAAATCTGAATATTTTGGCAGCGGTTTTTTTAAACGGGTTATTTATGTTTAACCTTCACCTTATTGTTGCTGTAGAAAAATGGAAATCAGAATATTGCGATGATATTCCACGTTGGTTTGAAGTGATCGGAGAGCTGGATGCTCTTTGCTCGCTGGCAAATTTTTCAGCCAATAATCCCCAATTTATCTTTCCTGTGGCTGTCGATGATCAGTTTTATTTTGAAGCGTCAGATCTGGGTCATCCGTTAATTCCTGTTAACGAGTGTGTGACGAATAATATACTAATTTCAGCGTGGAATCAGTATTGCATCATTACGGGCGCTAATATGTCAGGAAAGAGCACCTTCCTGCGCTCGATAGGGTTAAATTATGTTCTTGCCATGGTTGGTGCCCCTGTTTTTGCAACAAGGTTTATATTCTGTCCGGTTATTTTACACAGCAGTATCCGGACCAATGATTCTCTGGCAAAGAAAGAGTCGTTTTTTTATGCCGAATTAAAGCGTCTGAAAGAAATTATTTCGGCTATGGAGGGAGGTCAGCACACTTTTATTCTGCTTGATGAAATACTTAAAGGGACCAATTCAAGGGATAAACAAGCCGGATCAGTTGCACTTATTGAACAATTGGTTAAGTACCATTCAGTTGGATTAATCGCAACGCATGATCTGGTTTTGGGAGATTTGATTAAAAACTATCCGGATAATATTCATAATCTTTGTTTTGAGATTCAGATAGTCGACGATGAGATGCATATCGATTACAAGTTGCGCGAAGGTATTTGTCAAAACCTGAATGCGACCTTTCTTATGAGGAAAATGGGCATCTTAATTGATGATTAGTCCAATATTCAAGAATTAAGAGATTTTTTATAGGTTTAATTAATTTTTATATGGAATCTGTTTGGCGGGAAAGTTTTGAGATTAAATCATATAGCATTGATTTTCAGCTTAATATTAAGCCATCTGTGTTACTGCAATTTTTTCAGGAGGTAGCCTCCAATCATGCAGCAACACTCGGTGCAGGTTATAATACGTTGATTGAAAGGGGATTGTTTTGGGCATTGTCGAGACTTGCTGTTGAAATTTCCAGGATGCCGTCGTGGGGTGAGACGATACTAATCGAAACCTGGCCATGTGGAACTGAAGGGCTCTTTTTTAGGCGTGATTTTATTGTGTATGATAAGGATCAGCAGGTACTTATCAGGGCGGTTTCAGGATGGCTGTTACTTGCAGCGGAAACACTTAGACCACAAAGACCTGTGATTCTTGATATTGCTTTACCTGTTAATCAGGGGCGAAAGGCATTGGCTAATTTTCCTGAAAGACTAACTGTCCAAACTGAGCGAATCGCTTTTAATAAATCTGTCGCCTACAACGAAATTGACCAGAATCTTCATGTAAACAATACCCGGTATCTGGATTGGGCAACCGATTGCTTTGATTTAGAGCATTATCAGAACAGCAGGCTGTCCGGATTCTCGCTTGAATTTCTGGCGGAAACACATTGGGGTGATGAAATCGAACTCCGGATTGGAAATACAGGTATAAATGCAAGTATCGAGGCATTGGAACGTACCTCAGAGATAACATTGTTTAAAGCAATTTTACATTGGGCAGCCATTTCACACCGGGGTTCATAATTATTTATTAACCAGGGTAGGGTAAATCACTTTTGATGCGGTAAATAGATAAGAGCAAAACCACCGATATTAGATAATAGAAATGGGGAGCTACAGGATTATAAATCCTTTAAACGTGATTTATTTTGAAAGACTTGTCAATTATTACTGTCATAGATCGGGATTGGGATAAACTCTCCGGATTTCTCGATTCAATCGGCTCAATCACTGCCTCCTATTTTACTTTGGAGGTTATTGTGGTGGACAATTCCAATCAGAATGAAAAGCTGGTTGAATTCAGACAGTGTTACCCGAATTTTAACTTTATTTCAAATTCCGGAAACAATGGTTTGGCAAACGGTAATAACCTTGGTGCAGCGCATTCGAACGGTAAATACCTTTTATTCTTAAATCCTAAAATCCTCGTTACTCAAAAGGCTCTTCTGGCAATGCTCGATCGGGCAAAGGTTAGTCCGGCAAATTCAATTATTTCTTGCCGTCAGGTAAAAGAAAATTGGACTGAATATAAATCCTACGGCCTTTTTCCATCTTCCTTGTCACTCACAGGGTGGAGTAGCAGGATCGCTGAGTTTCTTAGGCTAATTGTAAAGCCATCCCAAAATGAACGGTTTCTTTTTCCTGATTGGGTATCGGCTTCGGTCATGATGATGAGCAAGACTACCTTCAATACAATTGGAAAATGGAACGAACGATTCTGGATCCATTTTGAGGATATAGACCTTTGCCGCAGAGCTGCTGAAAAGGGTGGCAATATTGCTTTGGTTAAAACAGTATCTATGGTCCGTTGTAATGATCAATTATCCCGGTCGGATATTGAATTTGCAGCATTGTCAAAAGCAGAGTATAATATATCGAGACATGAGTATTTCTCAATCCATGAAAATGGATTAAAAGAGGTTCTTATCCATATTTTTTTAGTTCTGAATAATCTTGTTGCCGGGTTTATTTTAGCCATCCCCGGATTAATTCTTTTTTACAATAAGCGGTGTTTATGCGCCACCAAGGCTTATGCTAAATTATTAAACTATTATTTCAAAGCATTTCTTCTTGATACCTGGATCAGTCCAAGATCAGTAAAGCATCCTGAATCATATACATTAAGGGTTGGTATGAATAAGAATCTGGCAGCAATTGGAGAAGACATTGTATAGTATTTATATTCAAACCATTAATTTTGGTATAGCGTATATATTTTAAGCGTTCTTATTTCCGGGTTACCGGCAGAAAAGGGGTATTGAAAAGTAGAAACCATTTTGTAGTTTCGCACTATATTTAAAAGGAATCGAAACTTTGACACGGGAGGAGTTTAAAAAAATATTTGATACCCATTTTACCGACGTCCGAAACTATATTTATTATCGGGCAGGTGATCAGGAACTCGCTACTGATGTGGCACAGGAGACCTTCATTCGGTTATGGGAGAAAAATTCGGAACTTGTTACAGATAATCTGAAGGCGCTTCTTTATAAAATTGCCAGTGATCTATTAATCACGCAACTTCGGAAGCGTAACGTGATTTTAAGGTACAAAGGAAGGGTGGTTGAGGAACAGTATAGCGAAAGTCCTCATGATTTAATGCGATATAAAGAGTTATTGCAAAATTATGAGCGGGCACTTGAAAATCTGCCTGAAAAACAGCGAACAGTATTCCTTTTGAGTCGAATGGATGGTATGAAATATAGTGAAATCGCCGAAACACTTGGCTTGAGTGTTAAAGCGGTTGAAAAACGAATGAAAAATGCATTGCAATATTTAAGAAATGCGGTAGGAGAGTAATGAAAAAAATAAATAAAAATATGAATTTAGGTGCCATAAATAGGGTTGACCAGTTTCCCGGGATCGAATTGGAGTATTCGGTCTCAAAGGAAAAAGTATGGGAAAACCTCGTATATCAACTCGATGTACCCAAAGTGAATCACCGGATCATTTCATTAAACTCCTTTTTCAGAATTGCTGCAGCTGCCTCACTGCTTTTATTGCTTAGCGTGACCGGATTTCTCCGGTTCTATACTAAATCCGTTTTTACTCCAAATGGTCAACAAATCTCATTCCTGCTTCCTGATGGATCAAAAGTTCAATTAAATGCCAAATCGGAAATAAATTTTCACCCCTACTGGTTTAATATTTCCCGTACCGTTAAACTTAACGGCGAAGGATATTTTTTAGTTAATAAGGGTAAAGACTTTAAGGTGGTATCCAAATTGGGGGAGACCTCCGTATTAGGGACAAGTTTTAATATTTTCTCCAGAAATAATGAATACAATGTAACTTGTTTTACCGGAAAAGTAAGGGTTGTTTCGATGTTGAATAATGAAAGGGTACTGCTGAATCCTAACGAAAAGGCATTTATAAATAAAGATGGCTTTCTGCGCTTTGCTCAGGATGCAGATGCCAGGACATTAAAATCATGGCGCGATAATATGTTTGTTTTTACAGGATCGCCAATTGTTTCTGTCTTAGAGGAAGTTGAACGTCAATATGGTATTAAAATTCATTACCAGGCAGATCCCGGTTTAACCTATACCGGAAATTTTTCCAGATCTCTCTCAGGAAAAGAGGTGCTCGATTTGGTTTGTACCTCATTAGGGATTAAATTTGATGCCAAATCAGATACCGAATTTCTGGTTAACTAATACCAGCGGAGTGTGAGGCAACGTTTTATTTTTTTAACGCTTTTATTTTTAATGACTACTTTATCCTGTTTTTCCCAACAGGTAGAAATTGTTGCTCATAATACCCCCTTAAATAAGATTCTGATTGGTTTACGCAGTAAATATCAGTTACAGTTTTCCTTTAACGACCTTCTTCTTTCGCATTATAAGCTATCGATCAATCATTTATGGGATACTCCCGATGAGGCAATCCGATCATTAATCAACAATCTTCCATTATCATACAGAAAGCAGGGTGATATTTACATGATTCTTCCTAAAGTAAGGGAGGTTACTAAGGTAAACTACCTGTTGTTTGGACAAGTCTCTGAAGCACGATCGAATGAGCCTCTTCCATATTCTCAGCTCTTTGTGGATGGCCGGGTTCTGATATCGGATCTTAAAGGGAGCTTCTCATATCAAAGTAACGGTGACAGTATTTTTCATATAAAAGTGTCTCATCTTGGATATTTTATCCTTGATACTGTTGTCATCGCCGGTTATCATCATCAGTTAAACCTAATCCCTTCATTTATCGGGTTGCACGAAATTGTGATTAAAAACAGATCACTTGATAAGGCAACTCACATCGGAAACCGGGCAGGAGTCATTAAAGTTAACCATCAAATTGCAAAATACCTCCCTGGAAGCGGTGATAATTCAGTATTTACGCTGCTTAGGCTGATGCCAGGCATTCTTGCAGCAAGTGAGCAATCTAATGGTTTGATAATCTGGGGATCCTATGAAGGACATAGCCAGGTACTTTTTGACGGGTTTACGCTCTGGGGACTTAAAAGTTTTAATGATGATATCGATGCGGTGAACCCTTTGATTGCCAAGGAAATTGAGGTCTTTAAAGGAGGGTATGATGCAAGCTATGGAGGGCGGATTGGAGGTATTGTAAATATTTCGGGTAAGACCGGAAGTATGGTAAAACCCTCTTTCAGCCTCAATATTAACAATGTTACTGTAAATGGAATGGCTGAAGTTCCCTTGTGGAAAAATAGTTCTCTTGTAATGTCATTTCGCCAGACCTATTATAATTTATATAAAGGAAAAGATACATACCCGGCTAACAATGAAAATGCAATTTTACCAGGTGATACTAAAGCCGCAAAAATTGATTATACCGTACTACCCGATTATAACTATCGGGATGCCAATTTGAGATTTACCACCCGAAATGACAAAGGTGCCCTGTTTAACCTAAGTCTGTTGGGAGGGGAAGACCGTTTCAGATATACAATCACTCCGTACTCTGCATATAACGGCCTCTTTAAGATTGATGCTGAAAATAATTACCAATTTGGGGCTTCAGCCTTCTATGGCCGCACCTGGAAAAATGGGAATATCTCCAATCTTACAGCATCGTGGTCTTCACTTGAAACTGAACTTTCAAATATTCAGAGTATACAACGGCAACTAAATGTCTTTGACCAGATCGTCAATAATCAGATATTTAATAAGATGGCAGAGTTTTCGGGAAAAGTTGACAATTTCATCAGGCTGTCGCAGTCGCATAAACTTGAAACAGGGTTTGGCTTTGATCGTAACGAAGTTGGCTTACGAACTGACTCCGCCGGATTTAATCAAACAGATCTGAAGACTCAGGTAACAAGAATTAACGGATATGTTCAGGATCATGTAACCCTTCCAGGTGAGATAGAATTGAAATTCGGAATTCGGACCGATTTTCCATTCAGTCTCAATAGGGTCTATATCCAGCCCCGCATATCATCAAGTATTAAACTTTCAGAATTTGTCAGACTTAATGCCGCATGGGGTATCTATAATCAGTTTATTTCCAAAAGCTCTGTCATTGATAATCAGGGCAATTATCGTTATATTTGGACCTCATGTGACAATGTTCAGATTCCTGTTCTTAAGGCAACACATTATGTAATTGGCAGCTCTTATCATAAGAATGATTATACAGTAAGTCTTGAAGCATACTATAAAAACAGTGATGGTTTAACCCGATTCATTAACGCAAATCAGAACTATAAGGATTTGATTTATAAGGGAAACGGAAGAAGCTACGGGCTTGATTTTTTTATAAGAAGAGATTTTGGGGAACATTCTGCATGGATCTCCTATACACTCAGCAAAACGGAAGAGAAATTTTCATATTTCCCCAGAAATGAATTTCTTCCGGCTCCACAGGACCAGCGGCATGAATTAAAGCTAGCCGGTTTATTCAACGTAAAACCTTTTAATTTCTCTGCAATTTATGTGTATGGAACAGGATTCCCATTATATACGGGTGCCGTTCTGAACTCCTCCTATACCTCAACATCCTACCATCGAATGGATATCGCAGTGAATTACAGGTTTAATGTCGGAAAGGTCCTCTGTGAGTCGGGAGTATCGATTTTGAACCTGTTTAATACAAAAAATATAAGGTATTCCAATTTTGAAAGAGTTCCTGTCAATCAATCGGCAACACTTAATATCTATTCTCAGGCAGTGCCGTTCTCTCCCCGCATTTCTTTACGATTATTCTATTAGTCAATCAGCTGAATTTCCTCCCTTTCTACCTCCCCGTTACGAATCCGGAATGACTTTATATCTGGTAATTCAGCCGCCAGCGAAACAATGACATAGCTGATCTCAGGATCAAATGCTAACCTGATATCTTCAATCGAGGGTCTTGCAGGCGTCTCAGGATGACTATGGTAGTTTGCAAGAATTACTTCACCGGTTTTGCGTACCTCTCTTACTACCTGAAACTGTTCGGAAGGATCAAACGAGAAATGTTCAGGGCTGTGGTCGATGTTAGTGAGTTGAAAATGACGAGTCACCTCTCTGTCAATACCTGCCAGATATCCGCATACTTCTTCTGGCAAACCGCTTTTTGCATGATCAAATAACTGATCGATAATTTGCTGTGAAATTCGGAGCATGTTGCAAATGTTATTTCTCGATAAGGACCTTGTGGACTAATCCCTCAACATGTGACACTTCAAGAACCTTATAACCTTGTTCTCTTGAACTCTTAGGTACGTTCTGAAGCGGCTCACCTTCGACCAGCAATACTTCAAGGATTTCTCCTGTCTGTAGTTTTGAAAGGGCGATTTTTGTTTTCACAAAGGTCATCGGACAATGCTCTTTGGTGATATCTAATTTGACTGTTGACATGATAATTAAGATTGTTTGTGTTGAATTGATACTGGCTGCTTGCTACTGGCTGCTTGCTTCTGGCCAGTTGCCAGCCGCTAGTTGCCAGCTGCCTGCAGCTTTAAATGAATAAAGTTCTTCCCCCTTCAGAAATATCGAGGAATGTAGCTACTCCAAGTACATCCTTCACTTCATGAATGAAATCACTTTTTTGAAGACCCAGGATGTGCATCGCCATTTCGCAGGCATACATATTTACTTCAAGCGCCTTGGCAGCCTCAACCAATTCTTCGAGGGTGGCTACATTTTTCTTGCGCATAAGGTAACGGAAGATCTTCGGACTTATTCCACAGAAATTTAACCTGCTTACAGGTGCGCTATGCAAACCGCCCATTAGAAATCCAAAAATCTTTCCAAGGAACCCTTTACCAACAAAGGCACGTCCCTTTTTCTCCTTGATGGCATCAAGACCCCAAAAAGTAAAGAAGATATTTACTTCGTAACCTGTTGCCGCGGCTCCGGTAGCTAACGTAAATGTTGCGACCAGCTTATCAAAGTCCCCGCTGAAACTAATGATCGATAGTTTTTTAGGTTCCTTCGGCTGGATCAATGATGTTATTTCTGTTGTATCCATTATTTAATGATTGCTTTTAATTTCACATGTTGCCTGTTCGTAATCGATAAGTTCCGTGATTGTGGGATGATCTCCGCAAACCTGACATTTCGAATTATGTTTTACCTTGATAGTTCTAAAATCCATAGTTTTGGCATTGAAGGTGAGCAGCCTGTTTGTGAGTAAGTCGCCCACCCCTGTAAGATATTTTAATACTTCGGCAGCCTGAATAGTCCCTAACATACCAGCGATTGCACCCAATACTCCGGCCTGTGAACAGGTTGGAACCGCATTGGCCGGTGGAGGTGCATGAAAAACACACCGGTAACAGGCACTCCCCGGAAGAACGGTAATGGTCTGACCATCAAAACGGAGAATTCCCCCATGAGAGAATGGTTTTCCTGCCTTTACACAGGCATCGTTGATCAGAAATTTCACCGGGAAATTATCCGTGCCGTCGACGATGAAATCGTAATCTTTTATAATCTCCAGCGCATTGCTGGCCGTAAGGAGATCATAATAGGTTATGACGTTGACATCCGGATTCAAAAGATTTATTTTCTCCTTTGCCGACTGAACCTTTGATTTGTTGACATCCGGTGTGAAATGGATCACCTGTCGTTGAAGATTCGACAAATCGACAACATCACCATCAATGATCCCTATTGTACCAACGCCGGCAGCAGCAAGGTAAAGCGCCACCGGAGCGCCCAGGCCACCTGCACCGATAATCAGCACTTTTCCGTTACTTATTTTTTCCTGACCCTCGACACCAACATCCTGAAGCAGGATATGGCGGCTATACCGTTGTATTTGATCTTCGTTGAAATCCATCGCTTGTTATAATTTACTGATTGCCTGAATCAAATCGTTTTTGAGATCTTCAATGTCTTCTATCCCTAAAGAGAGGCGCAACATCGTGTCACTCACATGAAGACTTTCCTTTTTCTCTTGATCAAAATCACAATAGATCGTTGAGGCCGGATGAAGAATCAAGGTTTTATTATCGTAAACATTGGTGGCTCTTCGGATGAGTTCCAGCTTGTTCATAAAGTTAAAACACTCTTCTCTGGTCGAAAAATCGAAGGTGAGCATAGCACCTGGAAATTTCCCAAACTGCTTTTCGCTGATCTCATAAAATTCGGTACCTTTTATTCCAGGGTAATTAACCTGTTTTATTTCCGGTAACGAAATCAGGAATTCGGCGAGTTCACGACAATTATTTGCAGCTTTCTCAAAACGAAGTTGCAGGGTTTCAAGACCCAGACTCTGCAGAAAGGCGGCAAAAGGGGAGAGGCAGGCACCCAGATTCCGGAAAATTTCCCGTCTTAGTTTGTAGTTAAAGGCATAAGGGCCGAATCGCTTGGCGTAAGAAGCCAGTTTTTTCGATTTACTCCAGTTAAAAGTGCCATAATCGACTATCAGTCCACCGACACTGGTGCCGCCACCAGAGATGCATTTGGTACTTGAGATAATCTCAATGTCAATACCAAAATCTTTGGCACTGAAAACATTCGGGGGTGTAAGTGTGGAATCTGCAATAAACGGTACGTTAAGCGCATGAGCAGTATCCGACAGACTTTTAAGGTCAACCACCTCAAGTTGCGGATTGGTGATCGTCTCAACAAAAATCGCTACTGTATTCTCGTCTATGTTTGCCTTTACTTCCTCATTATTTGTCAGATCACAGAATCGGGTTTCAATACCGAAATCTTTGATCGTCGATTCGAAGAACACGTAAGTATTTCCAAACAGATGTTTTGAAGCAATGATATTGGATCCCGTTGAAGCGAGCATAAAGATTGCATTCGAAACTGCGGCCATTCCGGAACTTAAGGCCGTCACATTCAGCGCACCGGTAATCTGTTTGATGCGGAGTTCAAAATTTTCTACAGTTGGATTTGAAATTCGGGAATAGGCATGAACCGGAAGCCGCCCCTGAAAGGCAAGCTCCATTTGCTCAGCTGATTCAAAATCAAATGCAGCATTGCTATAAATAGGCTGATGCAAGGCATGGTGGGCATCCTCCCTGGCATAAGGTGTATGTATTATTCTGGTTGTGAACCCGTTGGGTTTCAACATCGGGAGCCTCCTCCCATGAAATAGAGGAAGTCAACCTCATCATTGGCATTGATCTGTGTGGAATCAAAATTATTTCGGTCCACAAATTCGCCATTTACCTGTATGGAGACCATTTCAGGTTGTTCGACATTATTTTTTTTGATTAAATCTATCAGTGAGATCGGTAATTCTACCTCCTGAGTCTTACCGTTTACCAGTATGCTTCCCATTTTTTTACTATAGTGTTAACAAGGGCGAAAGTAATATTTTTTAAGGTTTTGAGAAATCCCTTTAATGCGGCATTTTTTATACCATAAACAGGGTAGACGGGTGAGGCGAATTTTATTCGCCTCTTTTGGAAGAGACCAGATGACTTTCAATTTCAACATTAAATATGATTTCACTCCTGAACCAATATTTGGGAATTCCACTGGAATCCTTGGTTGGGGTAAACTGTGATGTAAAGCTTGATTCTGAAAAAAGAGAGCAGCTTTTAAATGTAATGTCAATCCGGGAATATTATTCAAAAAAAGGGAAAACAGCGACAGTTTAATTTGGTGCTGAATTTTAATTGTCTCTTTGGTTTCTTATCCTGAGCATTTAATAACAGCAGGACCGGGTGGGGGCGATTTTTAATCGCCCATAATGGATTGAATTTAAATTCTTTTTCAGGGAATTAATAATAGAATATTTTTACTCTGCTCGTTTTATTTATATTTCGAAAAAACAAGAGTGCTGATCACTAATGTGAAACGAAAGTCACATGATTAAAATTAATCAAATGACCATAATGGGTTTAAATCCTTTTATCCAGACTATCCCCGAACTGGGTCGCCTCTTCAGGTAAGATGGAGTTCTTCTTTTCAGAGGTTTTGTCCTTTTCAAACTTTCCATTCCTGTCGATACCCCGGGTATTATTCATTGATATAAAGGTGTACTTGAATTTCAAGTCCGGGTGCGACTTAAAGTCGCGCTCGGACTGTTTCAATACGATGCAGCAAAAAATTCACCATTCCGGTCTTTGACCCGCATACTGTTTATCGGAATGAGCGTGTATTTGCATTTCCGTCCATTGGTAATGAATTTAATGTATATTTGTATGAGACTTATTTATTAAGTCCTGATTATCCCTCCCGAACGGGAATAAAACAAATATTTCACAAATGAATCTAATCACAAATAATCAGGAATACTCCTGGTTCAGAAGGATTTCACTTCAGTTTATCAGCGAAAAAGAGTTTGAAAAACTCGAAAAAACCTCCGTTCGGCTACATTTTAAAAAAGGGGAAACGATTCTTAAGCAGGGTGGGGTTCCTACCCATATTGTTTACCTCGAAAAGGGAATTGTCAAGTTTAATTACGAAAATGAGATCAACAAAAATCTGATTCTTACAATCGTTTCTGCCCCGAAAATCCTTGGTGGTGCAAACCTTTTCTATAAGGATAACAACCTGTTCTCTTTCGTTGCCGTTGAGGATTGTGAGGCAATTCTCATTGATGCTAAAGTACTGGAGGAGATACTGGTTGAAAATTCCAAGTTTGCCATGATGATGTTTCAGATAGCCTCCGAAATGTTCAAAAAGGCAATTATGAACTTTATCAGCCTTGCTCATAAACAGAAGGAGGGGCGGATTGCCGATATTATGCTATACCTTGCAGCTGAAGTTTACCACGAAAATATCTTTGTCCTCTCCCTGACAAGAAAAGAGATTGCCGAATTTGCCGGTTGTTCAACCGAAAACGTGATTATGACCCTTTCGAGATGGCAAAACGAGAAAATCATAACCATTGAAGGAAAGAAGATTGAAATTATTGATCTTGAAAAGTTACAATACATCAGTAAAATTGGGTAATGATCCAGCCAACTTTCAAACCAATAAAAAATGTCATGTTGAATTATATTCTGGTCATCCTATTAACTGTTTTCGGAGGCTGTCATAAAGCGCCTGATAAGCCCGTAATTCCGGTAATTGTTAACGCAAATCCTGATCCGACTCAGTATGGCACCCCCTTTGCCCGTGTTCCTGATCCACGTGATGCCACAATATATCAGGTAAATATGCGTTGCTTCAGCCCTACCTATAATTTTCAGGGGGTAATTACCCGTCTTGATTCCATCAGGAGCCTGGGTGTAAATGTCCTATACCTAATGCCTGTTTACCCTGTGGGGGTGCTGAAATCGGTCAATTCACCCTATTGTGTAAAAGATTATACTGCTGTGAATACTGAATTTGGAACACTTTCTGACCTGCGAAATCTGATTGATGGAGCACATGCCAAAGGGATGACAGTAATTCTTGATTGGGTGGCAAATCATACTTCCTGGGATAATGGCTGGATTAAAAACTCAACGTGGTATGCGCAGGATAATTTGGGAAATATTGTTAGTCCGAAAGGATGGAATGATGTTGCACAGCTCAATTTTCAAAACTTTGATATGCGTAAAGCAATGATCAGGTCGATGAAATATTGGGTTTATGCAGCCAATTGTGATGGTTTCAGATGCGATTATTCGGATGGACCACCGGCTGACTTTTGGAAGCAGGCTATCGATACCCTGCGCAATATTTCAACCCACAAACTCTTAATGCTCGCCGAAGGAACCAGAAGCGATAATTTTGCCTCGGGGTTTAATTATTCCTTTGGTTTCAGGTTTTACAGTCAGATGAAATCAATTTTCATTAGCAATCAACCGATTACCAGTCTTGACAATATTAATTCTCAGGAGTACACGGGAGCAACGGAAACGAACATGGTTGTTCGCTATACTTCCAACCATGACGTAAATAGCTCTGATGGCACCCCTTTGGATTTGTTTGACGGCAAATCAGGTTCGATGGCAGCATTTGTTATTGCAGCCTATATGAAGGGAGTGCCAATGATTTATAATGGGCAGGAGGTAGGAACCCCTTTCCAGATCACATTCCCCTTTACGTCACAAGTTATAGACTGGACATTAAATCGGGAAATGGTCTCTGAATACAAAAAAATAATTGCTTTCCGAAACAGCAGTATGGCAATTCGACGGGGTACATTAACTTCCTATGACGATGCCAATGTTTGTGCTTTTACTAAAACATCAGGAGCTGAGACTGTTTTTGTGGTCTGCAATCTTCGCAATTCAAGTGTAAATTTCACTCTTCCGGCAGTGGTCGCAGGTACTATCTGGACTGATGCATTTACTGGTGAAGCAGTCTCTTTAAATACCCAACTTACTCTGGCGCCCTACAACTATCTGATTTTGAAAAAGTAAATCTGATATTCGATATTGGTTTATGCTGCTTATTTGAAAGGTGCTTTCTTCAAACTTAAGTTTAGCGAAGCAGTTTGATTTCTATTTAAAATTTATTTAAAAACGCCGGTTACTTTCCGATACAAAAATTCTTAAATATATATCCAAGTGTCTCATCTGTAGTTATTTCACCCGTTATTTCGCCCAGGTAGTGGAGGCATTCACGGATATCCTGGGCCAGGAAATCGCCTGAAATACCAGAATGCAATCCATTGATTACCAGCCTTATCGCATTAAGCGCCAGGGATAACGCTTCGTAGTGCCTCACATTTGAGACGATGATATCTTCAGGAGCTAAGGGGGAGAGGCTCAGTGAATTAGTCATAATTTGGATCAGTTGCCCGAGGTTTGCCCGGTTTTTGGCGGCAATAAAAACTAAAGACTCATTAGGCAGTAAAGGGAACCGGGATAATTGAGACCTTGTTTCTTCAGGTGCAATATCTACTTTGTTGGCAATGATGATCAGATGCTGGTCTTTGATCTTTTCACGGATTTTCTGAATTCTGTCAAGGATTGGCTCAACTGATCGGCTGAGGTCGGTTACCAACAACACAATCTCTGCTTTATCCAGCTGAAGGTAGCTCCTTTCAATTCCCATTGTTTCAATAACATCTTCCGTATCGCGGATTCCGGCTGTATCGGAAAATCGGAACAGAGTTCCTCCGATATTTACAACATCTTCAATAACATCACGTGTCGTTCCGTGGATATCCGAAACGATAGCTTTATCTTCATTAAGTAATGCATTGAGGAGTGTCGATTTTCCAACGTTAGTTTCACCGATAATCGCAACAGGGACACCGTTTTTAATTGCATTTCCAAGCCTGAACGATTCGGTGAGCTTCTGCAGCAGGTTGGCAATGCGCGTGGAAAGTTCGATTAGTGAATTACGGTCAGCAAATTCAACATCCTCTTCGGCGAAATCAAGTTCCAATTCGACGAGAGCTGCAAAACGGAGTAATTCTCCCCGTAATTGTTTAATCTCGTTAGAAAATCCTCCACGCATCTGATTGAGCGCCATTTTGTGGGCGGCCCCATTTGCCGATGCAATCAGGTCTGCCACCGCCTCAGCTTGTGAAAGGTCCATTTTCCCATTTAAAAAAGCCCGTTGCGTAAACTCCCCTGGTCTGGCCATCCGTGCACCAAGTGAGATTAAAAGCTGGAGGATCTGTTGCTGAATATAGAGTGAACCGTGACAAGAGATCTCAACAATATCTTCCCCAGTAAACGAATGAGGTGCTTTAAAGAGGCCAACAACAACTTCGTCGATCAGCGTGTCACCAGCTTGAACAACACCAAAATGAAGCGTATTGGCCTTTTGATCAGCAAGCTTTTTTCCTGCAACAGGTGATTTGTAGACCTTATCTGCAACAGCAATGGCCTCTTTTCCAGAAACACGGATTACCGCTATTCCACCAATTCCCGGAGGTGTCGAAATGGCACAAATCGTTTTTTGATCTAACATTTAATATTTGTTTAGCGAACAAGAGACAAAGATAGCTAAAATTGAGAGTCAGTTTTGCGAATAGTTCCTGAGGATTGTTGTGATTATCTTTGCTGTCGCTTTAAAAGTATGTCTGGAATTAATTGAAAACAGCGATAAAATGCTTAATTTTAATCGTTTATTACAACAGCAGGTTCCTTTCATTTATTCTATTTAAATCTCAGCGCAATGGATCATAATAAATACATTTTCCCGGCAGACAGGAGCAAAAAGCTTTCTGATTTTCGTACGGATGATAAAAATTCCTACACTACACAGAAAAGTGCCGAAGAGTCACTGAAACAAGGAGTTGAGCAGTTATCTGAAATCCAGAATGTGCTCTATGCGCAGGATAAATTTTCGCTTCTTATAATTTTTCAGGCGATGGATGCTGCCGGGAAAGACAGCACCATCAAGCATGTAATGTCAGGTATCAACCCTCAGGGGTGTAATGTGACCAGTTTTAAGGCCCCCTCAACCGAGGAGCTCGACCATGCATATTTGTGGCGTTGTATGAAAGCAACGCCTGCAAAGGGAGACATTGGTATCTTTAACCGTTCCTATTACGAGGAGGTGCTTGTTACCCGTGTTCATCCGGAGATTCTAGCGGGACAAAAGCTGCCAATTGATTACAGCAAGGTTTCTCCGGATCATTCCTTATGGCTTCAGCGTTATAATGACATCAACAATTTTGAAAAATACCTCTCCAATAACGGGACACTTATCCTTAAATTTTTCCTTAACGTCTCGAAAGAGGAGCAGAAGCGGCGATTTTTAAAACGGATTGAGGATCCGGAAAAAAACTGGAAATTTTCAGATCGTGATGTAGAGGAGCGCAAATACTGGGATGATTATCAAACAGCCTACGAACAAACTTTTATCCATACTTCAACTGCATTGGCTCCATGGTATATTATTCCGGCAGATCACAAATGGTTTATGCAGATCGTAGTAAGCCAGATTATTGTTGAAAAGCTTAATTCTTTGGGAATTGAGTACCCTAAACTGACTTCCGCGCAACGTGATAATATTGAAAAAGGGAAACAACTGCTTTTGGAAGAGTAGGAACTGGAAACTTATAAAAACAAGCAAGGAGTCGAATGACTCCTTGCTCTACCTAACCTAAACCTAACCTAAATAAC
Organism: uncultured Bacteroidia bacterium; assembly: GCA_903918045.1. Lineage (GTDB taxonomy): Bacteria > Bacteroidota > Bacteroidia > Bacteroidales > Prolixibacteraceae > JAAFHB01. The sequence continues at coordinate 112,549 of CAIXCY010000273.1, read as the reverse complement.
CTTTCAACTGGTGAAAGGGTTTCTTAAATATCTTTATTGTTTTATTTTTAACTTCTCTGACAGCAAATGTAGTTAAATTATTTTGAAAGTGGTGATAAAAAAGTGTTAAATTTTAATAGAAATTTAACTTTTCTAATCTTTCATGTTATGATAAACATTTGTGACATCTTCGTCTTCCTCCAGTTTTTCGAGTAGTTTCTCAACTCCGGCAATCTGCTCTTCATTTAATTCCTTAAGTTCGGTAGGAATTCGTTCAAATTCTGCATTTACAATCTCAAAATTATTCTCTTCAATATATTTTTGAATTGGTCCGAATGCTTCATAGTCTCCATAAATAATTATGTTTTCATCTTCGGCAAAAACTTCCTGTACCCCAAGATCGATCATCTCGAATTCAAGTTCTTCAAGATCAATTCCCTCTTTATTCTTTACTTTGAAAAGACATTTATGTTCAAACATGTATTCAACACATCCGGAAGTTCCGAGTGAACCGCCGGTTCTGTTGAAATAACTTCGAACATTTGCCACTGTTCGTGTGGTATTATCGGTTGCTGTTTCAACAAGTACTGCAATACCAAAAGGGGCATATCCTTCATAAACAACCTCCTTATAATCGGTCTGATCTTTGGAAGTCGCTTTTTTAATGGCCCGTTCGATATTTTCTTTGGGCATACTTGCATTTTTGGCATTCTGCATCAAAACGCGCAGCCGCGAATTTGCCGCAGGATCTGGTCCTGCCGACTTTATCGCAATTGCAATCTCTTTCCCAATTTTAGTGAACGTTCTGGCCATCGAGCCCCAGCGTTTCATCTTTCTGGCCTTTCTATATTCGAATGCGCGTCCCATATTCTTTATAAAATAACTTGAGGTTTTAAGGGGGCAAATTTAACGCATTTTCTAAAAAAATTTGAATCCACCGTAAAATAATCGAAAAATCACTTTTTTTGCATTAATTTCGTAAACTGAGATGATCTTATTTGGTATTATGGCCATTTTTTAATTGCTACCGAATCAAAGGTTATCCTGACATTAATCGATTCAACCTTAAGCCCAAACTATGGCAAAATTTTTTGCATCAAATTCAATGGGATCAGTACCACGTAGCATTTCGACAATTTTAACCGGAACAATACTCCTTTTTGTACCTGGCCTGACAATGAAAGCGGTCATGATTGTTATTGGTGGAATGCTAATGTTAGGAGGCCTGGTTACTCTGGTCTTTTCTAACCTAAGGAAGGGTGGACTTTCCAAAGGAATTTGGTCCGCTCAGGGAATTATGAATATACTCTTCGGGATCGTTTTTATAGCGGCGCCTTCTGCTATGATTAAGCTTTTCATGATTTTCATTGGAATTATTTTGCTTATCATGGGACTAATTCAACTTGCTGGAGCTTTGGGGTCACTCACGCGATCGATTTGGGCATGGGTCTTTTTAATTATTGGACTATTTACAACAGGGAGTGGTATTTTTCTGTTGACGGACCCTTTTAAAAGTGCTGAAACAATTCTTCCGTTTCTTGGTGGGCTTTTCATACTGAATGGTTTTTCTGAATTAATCAGAATCTGGAAGGCTGGAAAGAGACCCCCAAAATATAACGGATCAGAGGTGCATGATATCCCCTATGAAGAAGTTTAAGATACTTTAGATTTAAAGTTTTTTATAAAAAGTTGCCCTGTCGTCTTTGATATCGTAATAGTCTTTATAAACAGATATTTGGCGGTATCCGTTTTCTTTATAGAATTCAATGGTTTGCGAATGTTGTTCCATATTCGAAGATTCAGTGTAAATACCCCTGCCTGTCTTTTTTTTGATATCTGCTTCAATTTTTTCAAGAAGCATCCGGCCGAATCCTTTGCCCCTGAAATCATTATTAACTGCCAGCCAATATAATTCATAGTTTTTTGTGGTTCTTGGGATCTCCCCATAGCAACCGTAACCGATAGTCCTCCCTTCAACTTCAAGAAAATAAAACTGATATCCACCCCCCTCCCCATTTTTGAGTCGATCTTCAACCAGTTCAGTTGCTGCTTCTATGTCATAAGATTTGAAATATCCGGTCGATTTAAGAATGTCTGTAACAGTCATAATGTCGGTAGGAACTACGGTTTTCCTAAAACCTAAATTTTTATATTCGGGTTTGGCTTCGGTTTTCATGATGTCAGGTTAGTTTAACATATAAATTACTTCCGAATTAAGGGGTGCAAAAACCTTTAACCTGGAAAAGAAAATGAAACTTGATAAAATTAAACAAACTTTTCCAATATTGGTTATCGGCTGCCTGTTTTTATACAAGGGGCGGTAATTATTAAAATTACCGGAATTAGTGCAATTTAAGCACATTGTTGTCCTGAAGAATCAAACTGTTGACGGATTAATTGTATTTTAGCAGACGGAATTTGTGCATAAATTTATGATATGGAAACAATAGACTGGAAAAATCTTGGATTTGGTTATAGCAAAGCGGATTATAATGTTCGCAGTTGGTATCGTAATGGTCAGTGGGGCGAGATAGAGGTAACTACCGATGAACATGTTACAATGCATATTGGCGCAACATGCTTGCATTATGGACAGGAATCTTTCGAAGGAATTAAGGCATTCCGGGGGCAAGACGGTAAGATACGTGTATTCAGGATGGATGAGAATGCAAAACGGATGCAGCGTTCTGCTCAGGGAATTATGCTGGCAGAAGTGCCAACCTCGCTATTTATAGATGCTGTTAAGAAAGTTGTAAAACTTAATGAAGCTTTTGTGCCACCATTTGACTCGGGTGCCTCATTATATATCCGCCCTTTGCTAATTGGCACAGGGCCCCAAATCGGAGTTAAACCGGCCGAGGAATACCTGTTTACAATAATTGTTATGCCAGTTGGTCCATATTTCAAAGAGGGTTTTAAGGCTACCGATCTTGTAATTTACAGGGAATATGATCGCGCTGCGCCATTGGGTACCGGTAAGATTAAGGTTGGCGGTAATTATGCAGCAAGTATGGTAGCCGGTCAACGTGCGCATCAGGAGGGATTTTCAGCTGTATTGTACCTTGACGCTCGAGAAAAGAAATATATTGATGAGTGCGGACCGGCAAATTTCTTTGCTATTAAGGGAAATAGTTATGTCACCCCTAGGTCGGAATCTATCCTGCCATCAATTACGAATATGAGTTTAAGGCAATTGGCTGCTGATATGGGGATGAAGATAGAGGAACGACAGATACCTGTTGAAGAACTTTCTGAATTTGATGAAGTTGGTGCATGTGGTACTGCGGCTGTAATCTCGCCGATAAAAAGAATCTACGATGCGGATCACGATAAGGAGTACCTGTACGGATCAGAACCGGGAAAGGTAAGCGTTCAGCTTTACGAAAAACTTCAGGGAATACAATATGGGCTCGAACCAGATCCATATAACTGGACAACCATTATTGAGTAAATAAAATTGGCGACTGGCAACTGGCTGCTGGCCATTGGCTGCTGGCGCCTGGCTGAGATTAGGATTATAACCACCTACCTTTTATACTATCTTTAAAAAGTTCCTGGTAATAAATTAAATAATGATGTCAAGCCAGCTGCCAGTTGCTGACTGCCAGCTGTGCATTGTAAATTTAATTTCAAACTACATTCAAACAGACAACTCCAACATTCGAAGGATTGGTATTTTGGCCTTTTCAATAGTTGCAGGATCAAGAATTATTTCCGGAGATTCATATTTCAGGGCAAGGTATAATTTTTGCATCGTATTCAATTTCATAAAACTACAGTCATTACAACCGCAGGTAGAATCGATTGAGGGTGCCGGAATAAATGTTTTGCCAGGACAATTTTTCTGCATCTGGTGAAGAATTCCGCTTTCAGTGGCTACGATAAACTCCGTAGACTCATTTTTGGCTACATAATTAAGCAAAGCGGTAGTTGAACCAATGAAATCAGCTACAAGCAACACCTGCTGTTCACATTCAGGATGGGCAATGAATACTGCCTTAGGGTGTTGTTCCATAAGGGTTACAATTTTCTCGAGCGAATATTTCTCGTGAACCATACATGCCCCATCCCATAAAACCATTTGCCTACCAGTCACCGAGTTGATATAATTACCCAGGTTTTTATCAGGTGCAAAAATTAAAGGTTGCTCCTTTGGAAACGATTCTACAATCTTCATTGCATTTGAAGAGGTCACAATCACATCTGAAAGCGCCTTGATATCTGCGGAACAATTAATGTATGATATCACCTTGTGATCCGGATATTGATTTTTAAAAGCCTGAAAACGATCAGCAGGTGCCGATTCTGCAAGTGAACAACCGGCGTTAAGATCGGGTACAATCACCTTCTTACCGGGATTGAGGATTTTGGCGGTCTCTCCCATAAAATGAACACCAACAAACAAAATAATATCGGCATCGGTTTTTTGTGCCTGTTGCGCAAGAGCAAGGGAATCTCCCAAAAAATCGGAGATGTCCTGAAGTTCTGGTGTAATATAGTAATGTCCCAGAATAATGGCATTTTTTTCCTCCTTTAGTTTACGAATCTCTTTTTGAAGGTCTAATGCGGGTGCAATTGGCTGGTTGACGTAGCCGTGTATTTTTATTAGCTGAGCGAAATTTTCTTTTAACATCGGAATCATATTTGGATGATCGGTGCAAAAATACTAATTCAATCCAAACTTTTGCACCCGTCAGTGTAGCCAATAACATCCAATAGGCTAAAGTTGCCTCTGATTTAGGATCGATTTCTTTAGATAGGAAAGGGTAAGAGCGTAATCTGCCGATGTATTTTGGGAATATTCCCTAACTTTGCAGTTCAAATTTAACAATTCAATGGCACAGAAACCATCAATACCAAAAGGAACACGTGACTTCTCTCCGAATGAGATGGCCAGGAGAAATTATATATTTGATACTGTAAAACGGGTTTTCCAGATCTACGGGTTCCAGCAAATTGAGACTCCTGCAATGGAAAACCTCTCTACGTTGATGGGAAAGTATGGTGAGGAGGGTGACAAGCTTTTATTTAAGATTTTAAATTCAGGTGACTACTTGTCAGGGGTAGACTCCACAGAGTTAATTCAGCAAAATAGCCAAAAATTAACGACAAAAATTTCAGAAAAAGGTTTACGGTATGATCTGACAGTGCCATTTGCCCGCTATGTTGTTCAGTACCAAAATGATCTTGTTTTCCCGTTTCGCAGGTACCAGATTCAGCCAGTCTGGCGGGCTGACAGGCCTCAGAAGGGGCGTTACAGGGAATTCTATCAATGTGATGTTGATATTATAGGATCTCATTCATTACTTAACGAGGTCGAATTAATTCAGATTGTTGATCAGATTTATCGTAATCTTGGGCTGAGGGTTATTTTGAAAATGAATAATCGCAAAATTCTTGCTGGAATTGCTGAGACTATTGGTGAGGCTGACCGGATTATTGATATTACAGTTGCCATTGACAAAATGGATAAGATTGGAATTGATAAAGTTAACGAAGAATTACTACTCAGGGGTGTATCTTCGGAAGCAATTTTGAAACTTCAGCCAATCTTAAATCTGAGCGGGGACAATATTGGGAAGTTAAGCCAGATTGAGCAGGTTATTGCCAATTCAGCAATAGGGATGAAAGGAATAGATGAGATGCGCACAATCTTTAGATATTTGGCATCCATGAATCTTGAATCTGAGATCCAGCTGGATCTTACCCTTGCCCGGGGACTGAATTACTATACAGGAGCTATCTTTGAGGTCAAATCGAAGGATGTTTCAATTGGTTCGATAACAGGTGGTGGCAGATACGATGATCTTACCGGCATTTTCGGACTTCCAGGAGTTTCCGGAGTTGGGATCTCCTTTGGCGCTGACCGGATTTATGATGTAATGTCGCAGCTGGATCTTTTTCCAAAAGATACTATTTCAGCTGCCCGTGTTATGTTTGTTAATTTTGGGGATAAAGAGGAGAAATACTGTCTCCCGATTTTAGCCGCCTTACGAAGGGAAGGTATAAGCAGTGAAATATATCCCGATCCCGACAAAATGAAGAAGCAGATGAATTATGCCAACCGGAAAGGGATAAAATTCGTTGCTTTGGCAGGCGAGTCAGAGATCCAGGAGGGAATGATAAATCTTAAAAACATGGAATCCGGAGAACAACAGCTCCTTTCTGCGATGGATCTGGTTGCAACATTAAAAGGGTAACGCAGTAAGAAAGGCTTTTAGGTATTAAAACATTGAGCTTAAATCTTGAAGTTTTGATTTGGTTGTTCATCAATATTGCCTACAGCCTAACCTCCTATAGCCTAACAGCCTGTTAACTACAGCCTAAAAGCTTCTCCAAAAAAAGAGGCTGTCGACAAATCAATGATTTATGACAACCTCTCTACCAAAACTACTTAACTAAACTTTCACTTAAACTAAACACTGATCAAATCTATTTTTTAATTTCTGTTTCTTTCTGTTCTTGCTGACTTTTACGAAATTCACGCATTAAAGTGGTTCTGAACCTCCCTTCGGCTAGGTAAAGTTTTACCACTTTTTCGGCAGGAAGGACATTTAATAGTTTCAAATTGTACTCTTCAATTAATTTACCCTCTTTTGAATGCATCGAGGCTAGTTCTACTGCTAATTTGTGATACTCTGCGTCGCTCATTCCAGGTTTAAGGTTCTCACAACTGAGTTCAAGTTCCCTTTTTTTGTCCATCATCAGAAATCGTTGTTTGTCGAGTTCATTGTAAACCGGCCAGAACTTTTCAGCCTCCTGGGATGTTAGTCCGATTTGTTCGGTGAGAAATGCAATTTTTTTTGTCTTAATGGCTTCAAGAGTCTGAGGATCAAAATTTCGCTGGGCAATCCCTGCAATTGACAAGAATACAAGAATGGTAGTTAAAATATTGGTTTTCATATGATTCGAATATCTGTTTAATTATTTGCAACAATTTCATAATCGTTGTAATTAGCCGCGATAAAGTCAGCAAGATTTTCAGAAGTTAAACTTTTGGATTCACTTTTGTCCATATCTGAAAATGCAGACATGAACTGTTCATCCGAGAAGCTCGAGATCAGAGCCTGGGGGAATCCACCGGCAGAATCAATACGCTCATTGACAGCTTTATTTTGAGCAAAATGATTACTCTCAGCTCGATAATATTTTCTGTAAGGAATGTAAATCAGTACGATGAGAAGCGCAAAACTGGCAGCCATTGCCAGGAATGGTTTGAAGGTGATATACATGGATCTTTTTACATGAACCCTCTGCTCTTCTCCTATTTTGGTGTTGAGCCGCTCAGAAAAGGTTTCGAAGTAGTTTTCAGGAACTCTGAAAGGATTATCTTTCCTGAGACCTCTGAAACTGGTTTCAATATTTGTATCTTTTATTTTCATTTTCTTACAACATTTTGACACGATTAATCGCAAATGGTTTAATACTATGTATGATCTTCTTTTAAGAATTCTTCTATTTTTTTCACTGCAAAGTGATAGGATGCTTTAAGTGCTCCGACAGAGGTTTTAAGAACTTTGGATATCTCTTCATATTTCATTTCGTCAAAATATTTCATGTTAAATACAATTCTCTGTTTGTTAGGTAGTTGAAGAATTGCCAACTGAAATTTCCGCTGAATTTCGTCGCCTTCAAAATAGACATCCGATTCCAGTGATTCTGCAAGATACTGACTGACCTCATTCATGGAAACAACAGTATGGCGCCGAAGTTTTTGTAAATGACTCAACGATTCGTTGGTGGCGATTTTAAACATCCAGGTGAAGAGTGAAGAATCTTCTCTAAAGCCATCAACATTCTTCCATACCTTTATAAAAACATTTTGCAGAATATCGTCAGTGTCATCATGGTTCATAACAATTTTCCGAATATGCCAATAGAGCCTTTGCTGGTATGTTTTTACCAGCAATTGAAATGCCTCTTCTCTTCCACTTTCAGATTTAAGAGATGCAATAAGCTCCTGCTCGTTAAGCTCCATGATCTGCGTTTCCCAGTGTTCGATTAATGCTTCTCAGACTCGGATTTTTAAAAAAGGTTTAAAACTTAAAAAACAACTCCGATTCTGATCCCTGTTGAAATCGCAACCGGAAAATCAGTAACCCCGCCAATAAACGCATAATGCATCGCCATATCTTTATGAATCTGACCATTACCGTAACCTAATCCAACAAACCAGTCAATTAAAAACCGATTGTCCAGAATCCATTGTTTGCCTGCGTTCACCATCAAGGCATACATTTTATTGGTCAACTTTGGAAACCCGGATTGCGGATCTCCAAGATTTGAATTGACACTATAATTGGAAAAGGAGATCTCAGGTCTGATATAACTTCCATCTAAAAGATGCTTTAAGTGGGTCCGTTGGGCATTACGATTGGGAATTTTAATGAATTTGTATCCAAACTTGAGAAACAAACCGGAGGGATTAGTCCCGGCAACATCCAAACCTAAACCGATAATCCCGACGGTAGCTTCAAGGCTTTTTGAAGGTTTCAGGCTTCTTTCATAGGTGAAACTTGTGGCGCCGAATAAAGTTGTTAAAAATCCCATTTTGAAGGCATTCTTATGTTGGAGCTCATATTGGGAATAATTCGCTGCTGGTACAATCGAATCATTAATTGCTTTAATCGTTTGATCCTGAGCAAAAGAGGCTATAGAGAAGCAGGTAAGGATTAAAATTATAACACATTTTCTATTCATAAATGATCCCAGGATTAGTAATTGATAAGTATTAAACATCAGAAAGACCGGTTAAGTTTTAATTCTCAGCTAAATTAGTAATTTTGCCGCACTAAAATATACAGAATTTATAATGGCTTTACAGTGTGGCATAGTTGGACTACCCAATGTTGGGAAATCGACTCTTTTTAATTGTTTGTCAAATGCGAAAGCGCAGGCTGCAAACTTCCCTTTTTGTACAATTGAACCCAACGTGGGTGTGATAACAGTTCCGGATAAAAGGCTGATAAAACTGGCAGAAATTGACAAGCCTAAGCGGATAATTCCAACAACTGTTGAGATTGTCGATATTGCCGGTCTTGTAAAAGGGGCCAGTAAAGGGGAAGGGTTGGGGAACCAGTTTCTGGCCAATATCCGTGAAGTGGATGCCATTATCCATGTGATCCGATGTTTCGAAAATGATAATATAATCCATGTCGATGGATCAATAAATCCGGTTAGGGATAAGGAGGTCATTGATATTGAGTTACAATTAAAAGATCTTGAAACGGTAGAGAGCCGAATCGCCAAACTGCAAAAACAGGCAAAGGTCGGTAATGATAAAATTGCACAGAAGACTGTCGCGACTGCAGAAAGGATACGATCGGTATTGCTTACTGGTAAGAGCGCCCGAACCGTAGAGTTAACAGAGGATGAGGAATCATTGATACACGATTTCTTCCTGCTGACAAAAAAACCGGTTTTATATGTTTGTAATGTTGATGAAGCTTCAGCCTCAAAAGGAAATAAGTTTACGCAACAACTTTCTGCTGCCATTTCAGACGAAAGTGCTGAAATATTGATTATTGCTGCGGCTACTGAGGCTGATATCGCAGGATTGGAGGATTATGATGAGAAACAACTCTTTCTTGAGGATCTTGGTCTCGATGAACCCGGAGTTAATAAGCTGATTCATTCTGCTTACAAATTACTCAACCTTCAGACCTATTTTACAACAGGTGAAGTTGAGACCCGGGCATGGACATTTATTAAAGGGATTAAAGCTCCTCAGGCAGCCGGGATTATTCACAGCGATTTCGAAAAGGGATTTATTCGCGCTGAAGTCATTAAATACGACGACTATTTAAGGCTAGGATCAGAATCTGCGTGCCGTGATGCGGGCAAAATTGCAATCGAAGGGAAGGAATACATCGTTCAGGATGCAGATATTATGCATTTTAGATTTAATGTCTGAAAATTGCATTTGTCAACTGGCGGCTTGCAGTTAGCTAAGGTCCCAAATATTTGAATTCCGCACCATATTTTAATCCAAAATAAGGTTGGTTCCAAAATCTTCTAACCGCGGAGAATCACTGGTATCCCTTACCGATTCTCCGCGGTTTAATTTTCCACATTTGTTAAAGCCTCCTTGTTTTATGTTCGCAAAACTTATTTTAAATACTTAAACAAAGAATACGCTTTTCAGTGATTTTTAAAGGTGCATTCTGCCAGTCACCAGCTGCCAATTGCAATGTTATTTATTCCCTTTTTTATTCAGAATTGTCTCAATTTCATCCATCACCTTATTCATTGCCTGAATTGTTTTATCAAACGGTTCCGAGGAGGTCATATCAACACCGGCATTTTTCAACAGATTGATCGGATAATCTGAACCACCTGCACCAAGGAATTTCAGGTATTTTTCCAGTGCTGCGGGTTCCTTGTTCATGACCTTTTCTGCCAGTGAAATGGAGGCTGTAAAAGAGGTACTGTACTGAAAGACATAGAAATTCATATAGAAATGGGGAATGTTGGCCCATTCAATATTTATATATTTATCAATAATGCACGTTTTTTGGTCATTTCCGTAGTATTTCTTCAGAATATCACCATAGATTTCCGAAAGATAATCTCCGGTCAGTGGCTTTCCTTTTTCAACCTCTTCATGGATTTTTTTCTCAAACTCGGCAAATTGAGTTTGTCTGAAAAGTGTCCCCTTAAAGCCATCCAGCCAATTCATCAGTAAGGACAATTTGATATCATCCTCCTTCACATTCTTAATCATATAATTAAAAAGTAAAACCTCATTAAACGTAGAGGCAACCTCAGCCACAAACGTTTTATAACCTGCAAGCGGATAAGGTTGAGTTTTATTGGAGAAATAACTCTGCATCGTATGGCCAAGTTCGTGAGCCAAAGTGCTGACAGCTGAGTATGAGTCATCATAATTTAATAGGATATAGGGATGGACATCGTATGCCCCGCCATTGGAATAGGCTCCCGACCGCTTCCCGGGATTAGGATAAATATCCATCCACCGGTCATTCATTGCTTTTTTAACTGTTTCGATGTATTCGTTTCCAAGTGGTGCAAGTGCATCCAAAACCAGCTTCCGACCCTCATCGTAAGTATACTTTAACTCAACGTTTTTTACAACCGGAGCATACAAATCATAGTATTTAAGCGTGTCAACACCCAGCATCCGTTTTTTTATGGCCAGATACCTGTGAAAAGTGGGAAGGTTTTTATTTACGTTATCTACAAGACTCTGGTAAACGGCAACAGGAATATCATTAGGGGAGAGGGAAGCTTCGATGGCGGACCCGTATTTGCGGGACTGCGCACGATAAATATGACCTTTTACATCTGCATAGAGCATCTGACCAAAGGTCGCTTTATAATTGTCAAAATTTTTCCAGAAAGCTTCAAAGGCAATCTTCCGATCAGCGCGGTTTGCCGATGTCCGAATCTTGTTAAAAGCTGATCCGGTCAGCTTTAACTTACTGCCATCACTTAATGTAATCTCAGGCGAGGGCATCTCTGCATCCTTAAATGTCCCATAAATATCGTTTGCAACTCCTGAAATCATTGAGGAGCGGGCAAGAATCCGCTCTTCCGGTTCAGATAAGATATGTTCCTTCTTTTTGAACAAATCATATAGCTCCTTCTTATAATCAGCAAGACCCTTCTCTTCTTTAATAAAACCGTCAATAACTTTCCAGTCGGCACTTAATAGTTCGGGTTCAATAAATGCGGTTTTTGTACTGTAATTTGCAAGTATTTGTTCAAGGCTTTGCTGCATAGACATATACGTCATTTCGCGTGTGTTCTGGTCGCTTTTAAGACTTGCATAAAGAAAGAGTTGCGAGGCTTCCTTATCCAATTTGGTTGAAAAATCGAGACAGGCCAGCAGATCTTTAGAGGACGTGGTGAGTTTACCTTTAAATTTATCGATCCCGGGCATCTTAGCCACTAATATATCTCTGGCCTCTTCCCACGCTTTGTCACTTTGATATAAATGCGATGGATTCCATTTGTACTGGTCTTCGATCTGATCCCTCTCTTTTTGTCCAAAGAGTGTAATTGATAAAAATAAGATAAAATTAAGCAAAAGCAGGTTTTTCATAACGTTGGAAAATAGAATGTAAAATTTTGCTAAAATTATTTATTTTGACAAAACTACCTAATGACATTTATCGTAACTTTAAGGATCTTGTAATTTGGATCTGCAATATTAAATGCGGTTCCTATGGAGTAGATTATTGAAGTTTTCTTTTAAACCATTTAAAATTATAGGTTATTATGACAACTCAATCTGAAACTGATTCAATTTGCTGTCCAAAGTTTGATCCCACCCCCTGGGATGACAAAATCGTGGTGTGGGAAAATAAAAAATTCATTAAGGATAGCGTCTGTACCTTTTTTTACATGCCGGTAAATTTTGGTAGTGTCATGAAACGTTTAAATAAAACATTGCTGAAAGCCGATGCGGTGATGCCCGATTATCTTTGCCTCTCGGATCACCAGTCAAAATGGAGAATGAATCTTTTGCTGGCTGTGGATAAAGAGATACCCGGTGCAGTAAATATTCAATTAAGCGGTAAATATTATTGTAAGGTTTATGAAGGCCCCTTCAGGGAAACCGATAAATGGTGTAAAGATTTTGAGCAAACAATAATTTCAAGAAGATTTAAAACCGGTAAGATCTACATGTGGTATACAACCTGTCCAAAGTGTGCTAAGAAATACGGCAAAAACTATGTTGTGCTTCTGGGTCAGATAGAATAATTTTCAGGGTGAATCCAGGGGTTATTAATTCTGACTTCAATATATTCAATGTATTGACATATAATTTATTAAAACTGATAACTTAAATAATCATTTTAATTTTAGGACGAAGGGGAGCGTTATGAATAATCATTATGAAAAGTTAACAAGAGAGATTTTAGGTTTAGCAGGAGTCGAAATTAACGGAACTAATCCCTGGGATATCCATATTCATAACACGCACTTTTATAACAGAGTAATTATCGATGGCAGATTAGGTTTTGGCGAGTCATTTATGGAGGGTTGGTGGGATGCTGAACGAGTTGATGAATTGATTCATAGGTTATTAGTTTCCAGGTTGGATGAGAAATTGCAACTTAACTTCGCCACATTTCTGAGGTTGTTAATTGGAAGGCTATTCAATCTTCAATCTAAACGGCGCGCCTATATTGTAGGGCAAAGGCATTATGATCTGGGAAATGAACTTTTCCAGATCATGCTGGATCGGCGAATGAACTATAGCTGTGGATATTGGAAGGATGCCAGAACTTTGGATGAGGCTCAGGAGAATAAACTTGAACTTATTTGTCGCAAACTTCAGCTCAAACCTGGAATGCGCGTGCTTGATATCGGTTGCGGGTGGGGACCCTTTGGAAAATATGCTGCTTCAAAATATGGGGTTAAAGTCGTTGGCATAACGGTTTCCCGTGAACAGGTTGAACTGGGACGAAAACTTTGTAAAGGATTACCGGTTGATTTCAGGTTGATGGATTACCGCGATATGAATGAAAAATTTGACCGCATCGTGAGTGTTGGGATGATTGAGCATGTCGGTTATAAGAATTACGACCGATTTTTTGAGGTCTCCAGAAGGTGTCTGATCGATGACGGAATATTTCTTTTACATACGATCGGTCATATGGAATCCTCGCAGAATCTTGATCCATGGACCCATAAATATATTTTTCCAAATGGAATGGTACCCTCTGCCACACAACTAAACCTTGCTTTTGAAAAGCTTTTCGTTTTGGAGGATTGGCACAATTTTGGGAATGATTACGATAAGACACTCATGGCTTGGCATTATAATTTTATAAATAGCCTGGATCGGATGGAACTTAAGATAACTGAACAGTTTTTCCGCATGTGGAAATACTATCTCCTGGCATATGCAGCAGCCTTCCGGTCCAGACGGATCCATTTATGGCAGATCGTCCTTTCCAAAAATGGGGTACCCGGAGGCTATGAGTCAATTAGATAATAAAAGATATGGTTAGAAATACAGGAAATATAATTGAAATTATCTCATTAAAATGAAAAATTATCAGGATGTGCTCCATAATGGCGGTCCTGATCAAGCGCATCAATCCGACGCATATCCTCAGCTGATAGTTCAAAATCAAAGATATCAGCGTTATGCTCGATACGATCTTTATGAACTGATTTTGGTATTGTGACGATCCCCTTTTGAAGATCCCAGCGCAACACAAGCTGTACCGGTGATTTATGATACTTTTCAGAAAGCTCTGCCAACAGTGGAATATCATTCACCTTACCCCGCATTATTGGACTCCATGCCTCATAGACAATATTATGCGACTGGCAAAATTCAATCAAAGGTTGTTGTACAAGATGAGGGTGACATTCAACCTGATTGACCATCGGCATAATCTCAGTGGTTTCAAATAATTCTTCCAGATGATGCTGCAGAAAATTACTTACCCCAATTGCTCTTGCCCTTCCGGATCGGTAAATTTCTTCGAGAACCTTCCATGTTGCACAAAATTTCTCGCTTACTGGCCAATGGATGAGGTAAAGATCAACATATTCGGTTTGAAGTAATTTGAGACTCTCCTCAAAACCTTCCATAATAGTTCCGTTTCGCTGATTATCATTCCATATTTTTGTAGTTATAAAAAGCTCGTTGCGGGGAATACCACTATTTTTAATACCATTTCCAACACCTTTTTCATTATTGTAAATTGCTGCAGTATCGATGTGACGATAACCGGTTTCTATTGCCCATTTTACAGCATTTTCCACCTCTACACCATCCCTGGTTTTGAAGACACCTAAACCCAGGTAAGGCATTGATACGCCATTACTCAATTGTATGGCCCCTTTTAAGTCATTAATTATCATTGTTATATAGAAAATTATATATTTTTAATTATTCGTTGCATCTGTTCTGAGTAAATAATTTTCAAATATAATCTTCAAAATTTGATTGATAAGGTTTAATTCATGAATTTTGAACCAAATTATCAAAAAATGAAGAACGATATCAGGAGCTTAAAGGACGTAGAATTCCTTGTTGATCATTTTTATGAGGCAATTCAGCAGGATTCTTTTATCGGTCCAATTTTTAATTTAAGACTTGAGGGGCGGTGGGAGATGCATCACAAGAAGCTTTACCGGTTCTGGCACACTGTTTTATTACGACGTCCCGATTATTTTGGAAACCCCGTTCCCCTGCACTACCAGATGAATATTGACAAACGCCATTTCAGCCGTTGGCTGACCATTTGGTCGTCGATTATTGATGCTAATTTTGAGGGGGTTATTGCAGATCGGGCCAAATTTCGTGGCGAGACTATGGCAGGTGCATTTTTGGAAAAAATACAAAAAGAGGCAGAAAAATAAGATGGGGAGAAGCTGAATTTATTTGATCTTGCCATATACTATTGGACTTCAAATTTTCAAATCGAGAAAGAATAATCCGATTACATGTTGAATCATCGAATTATACAAGCGTATATTTTTTTAATGTAGAATTATCGTAAAGATATTTGGATATTAAAATTCTGCTCACTATGTTTGTCGCAGAATAAAATTCATTTTTTAGCTGAGCATTCAGGATGAAAAGAGAAAACGTACATAGTGTCATTTTTGCACAGGGGAAACAGCCATGTTTTTCAGGTTTTCTACGTTCTGTATATTCTATGCTCATCATGTCTATGTCCATGCGATAGCCTTCCTGCGGGTAGATCCTGTTTGAAGGCTTCATCAAAATGCTCCATTTGAGCAAATTCCTAAATAAAGTTTATTTTTAAAATTGCATGATCATGCCTAAAGCTGTCGTTAAATTCGGCGGATCCAACCTTAAATGCAAGGAGGATATCGCACGTATTATTCAGGTTGTAAAAAATTATGGAAAACCTGTCGTAATTGTTGTATCTGCCTTTTACGGCGTGACTAATTACCTGGTTGAGGCACTTGATAAGGCACGTTACGATGAACATGTAGCTAAGAATACCACCACGTATTTATTGAATCTTAAAAGGGAGACTCTTGCGTTACATATAGCCAATGAGGAAAAGTCAAATCTTATTTTAACGGAAATTACAATTCTGCTCGATGAACTTGAAAGATATCTTCATGGCATCGCACTTACAGGAGATGCTTCTCCTGCACTTGAGGATCATGTGCTTGCTTATGGAGAACGCATATCTGCAGTGTTTCTTGCAGGAATTCTTCAAAATGCGGGTATTGATACAAAAGTCGCCTTTCCCGAATCGATTGGGCTCATCACCGATGGAGAATTTGGCACCGCTTCTGTTGATTTTGTAAGATCTACGTCAAAGGTAAGGGAAGCGCTTTCTGAAGACTTGATTTATGTGGTACCAGGTTTCTATGGATTGTCTGCTGATGGAAAAACGACGCTCTTTGGAAGGGGAGGTTCTGATTATTCTGCTGCAGCAATAGCCCGGTGTATCGGAGCACCATCTCTGGATATCTGGAAAGATGTGAATGGATTTTTAAGTGCAGACCCTAAAACGGTCGAAAACCCCGTACAAATTGAACGGTTAACCTATAATGAGGCGGCCGAACTTGCCTATTTTGGCGCAAAGATTCTCCATCCCCGAACCGTTGAACCTTTAGCTGCTCCACATATTCCAATCCGGATTTTCAATATTTATGGCGAATCGGATGTAAATAAACCGCTGTCGGTAGTCAGTGCTGAAAAGATAGTATCAAAAGGTATCGTCAAAAGCGTTACATACAGTGATGATTTTGGAATTCTGAAACTAAAGGGATCGGGTGTTGGTGCAAAGCCCGGCATCCTTGCTAAAGTTACATCAGCACTTCACCTGGCAGGTATTAACATCAGTTCAGTGCTCACTTCACAGATTTCGATTAATATTTTAATTGCTAAAAAGGACCTCAGTACGGCTTATGCCCTTGTAAGTGCCATCGAGCTTTCGGTTGTTGGCAGGGTTCAGATCATCGAGGATATCTCAGTCGTGGCCGCTGTTGGGAATGGAATTGCTGAAAATTACGGAGTTGCAGCCCGGATCTTTACAGCACTGGCTAAAAATGGAATTAACGTTTTGATGAGCTGTTCCGGCGCTTCTCCTCTTGTGAGCTACTTCCTGGTCGGAGCAAACGACCGAATTGAGGCGGTCAGGGCAATTCATCATGAATTTTTTGAAACAATTAATCCGTTAGGATAGTTAATTAGAACAGAAATACATAGGAAATTGAAATAAATATAAATTAGAAATAGGATAAACAATTTAAAAACAATTAATTATGAGTACAAGTACACCAAAATTCGAAACACTTCAAGTGCACGCAGGACACACACCCGATCAGGATACCCTTTCAAGAGCGGTTCCAATTTATCAGACGACCTCCTACGTCTTTAAAAATGCTGAACATGCGGCCAATCTTTTTGGTCTTAAGGAGTTTGGAAATATCTACACCCGTTTGATGAACCCAACTACGGATGTATTCGAGAAGCGGATTGCAGCCCTTGAGGGTGGTGTTGCAGCTTTGGCAGTTTCATCGGGTCATGCCGCTCAGTTTATTGCAATTACCAATATTGCCGGATCGGGCGATAATATTGTCACCTCACCATACCTTTATGGCGGAACATTCAACCAGTTCAAGGTATCTTTTAAAAGCCTGGGTATTGAAGGGCGTTTTGCTGCCGATTTGGATATCGCCAGTTTTGAAAAACTGATCGACGACAAGACCAAGGCAATCTATTTTGAAACCATTGGTAACCCAAGTTACAATGTTCCGGATTTTGATAAATTCGCTGAACTGGCAAAAAAATACGACCTCCCTATTATCGTTGACAACACTTTTGGTTGTGGAGGTGCTCTTTTCCGTCCGCTCGAACATGGTGCACATATTGTTGTAGAATCTGCAACAAAATGGATCGGCGGACATGGGTCTTCGATTGGCGGTGTGATTGTAGACGGTGGTAATTTCAATTGGGGTAACGGTAAATATCCTGGTTTCACTGAACCTTCTGAAGGGTATCACGGATTAAAATTCTGGGATGTATTTGGAACAGATGGTCCATTTGGAAATATTGCCTTTATCATCCGGGCCCGTGTTGAGGGATTGCGCGATTTTGGTCCTGCGATCAGTCCATTCAATTCATTCCTGTTGATTCAGGGTCTAGAGACACTTTCGCTGCGCGTGGAGCGTCATGTTCAGAACACCCTTGCTCTTGCAAAATGGCTGCAGAACCATCCTAAAGTTGAGTCTGTAAATTATCCGGGCCTTGAAGGGAACGAGAACTATGAGCTGGCTTCCAAATACCTGCCTAAAGGTGCAGGATCGGTGCTTACCTTTATTGTCAAAGGGGGTAAAGAGAATGCAACTCAAATAGTTGATAACCTTCAGTTGGTCAGCCACCTTGCCAATGTAGGCGACGTAAGGACGCTGATTATCCAGCCATCTGCTACAACCCATTCGCAGTTGAGCGAACTGGAGCAGGCGAGCGCCGGAGTTGCTCCAGCGGGATTGCGCGTGTCGGTAGGTATTGAGCATATCGAGGATATCATTGCCGATTTCGAGCAGGCATTGGCTAAAATTTAATTAATTTCGGCAAATGTAGAGACGCGGTTAAACGCGTCTCTACAAACCAATGTTTCAAATATTATAATTTTAAAAATATTAATTATGCCTTTAAATCTTCCCGACGGTCTTCCTGCTATCGATCTTCTGCGTAAGGAGAATATTTTTGTGATGAATGAAACTCAGGCAGCGCATCAGGATATTCGTCCGTTAAAGATCATTATTCTCAATCTTATGCCGTTGAAAATTGCAACAGAGACCGATTTACTCCGGTTACTCTCCAATTCTCCGATACAGATTGAGATCGATTTTCTGCAGATTGAGGGGCATATTTCAAAAAACACTTCAAAAGATCATTTAAACACGTTTTACCACACCTTTCCGGAGATCAGGGAGAACAAATATGATGGGATGATCATTACCGGAGCACCGGTTGAGCATCTCCCTTTTGAGGAGGTTGATTACTGGGGAGATATTTGTGAGATTTTTGACTGGACCAAACACCACGTCACTTCCACAATGTTTATTTGCTGGGCGGCGCAGGCAGGGCTTCACCACTTTTACGGAGTTGAGAAATATCCGCTTGAAAAGAAAATGTTCGGGATATTTGATCATTCCCATTCAGAGGCCAAGCTTCCCATTTTCCGCGGTTTTGATGATGTTTTCAGGGCTCCCCACTCGCGACACACGCAGATTCTGGCAGAGGATATCCTCAAAGTACCTGAAATTGAATTGATTTCACAATCGAAAGAAGCGGGTGTTCACATGGTGTTGGCCAACCAGGGGAAACAGTTATTTATAACCGGTCATCCTGAATATTCAAGGGGAACTTTAAACCGGGAATATAAACGGGATTTTGAAAAAGGGCTGCCGATTGACCTTCCACGAAACTACTACAAAGATAACGACTCATCCAAAGATCCCGTTCTCAGCTGGCGATCACATGCCAACCTCCTTTTTCTGAACTGGCTCAACTATTATGTCTACCAGGAGACCCCGTATGATTTGCATGATATAAAATAGCTTATTTAGTCCGGGTGCGACTTGGAGTCGCGCCCGGACGTAAGCTTAAATAGTCCGAGCCCCACTTCAAGTGGGACCCGGACTAAATTTTGATTCTGCCCCTCCCCATTTAGTTATACCGCCAATATCACCTCTATTTTTGGCGTTTTCAATACTTATTTCCCCCTTTTTAATAATGATTTTGGCCTTATTACCAATGATAATACCGAAATGATGATTGATAATGTCAAAATAATTAGTGAAAATAGCAAAATCATTACTGAAAACGGCGAATATATTATTCATTTTATTTCGTTATATTTACTGATAAACAATTTAAATTCAGTAGTATGACAAGAACTTCAGGAAGAATTGTTATTTCAAACAGTGCCGGAGAAATGCTTAACCTGGCAGCTAAAGTTTATGCAAAACACCTGGCCGATGGCGCCGCATCACCCCTGACAAATCTTGATGGTATCCAATGGAATATTGTAGGTCCCTCTATTGAAACTGCATTGGGAAAACATCAGCAGGCTGAGGCTTTAAAGAGTCAGATGGAGTTGGCCTACCGCGAGCGCGACCGGTATACACCACCGATTTTGGAGGCGGTAAAGGCAAGCCGTAACTTACTGAAGGCATTAAATCCGAAGAATCCAAAACGATTAGCAGAGTGGGGCTTTCAGGTTGATGATTCCTTGCAGGTTGCTAAGAGTGTAGAAGCTTCTAAAGTTGAGCATTGATGTATTCACCCCTCGTTTGAGAAATTTCAATCAGGGGTGAAGTCTCTTTAAGGTAATAAGTTGTGTTTTAATAATGTGATTTAAAATATAAAAAATCTGGAAAATGAATAAAGTGCAATCCATTGTTGTAAGAGGAACTCAATTAACAATTTTGCAGCAAGGAGGTATGGATTTTATCTCGCTAACGGATATGCTGAAAGCAAAAGATGGAGATTTTTTTATCGCGGACTGGCTTCGAAACCGCAACACCGTTGAGTTTCTTGGCATTTGGGAAGGTGTTTATAATCCAGCTTTTAATTATGGCGAATTTGCCATAATTAAAAGCCAGGTCGGGCTAAATAGTTATAAACTAAGTGTAAAAGAATGGGTTGAAAAAACCAATGCTATTGGAATAAAAGCCACTGCCGGAAGATATGGAGGAACATATGCTCATAAGGATATAGCCTTTGAGTTTGGAATGTGGATAAGTGCTGAATTTAAAATATATCTGATAAAAGAATATCAACGACTTAAAGAAGATGAGAACCTAAGACTAAAGCTTGAATGGAATTTGCAACGTACATTATCTAAGGTAAATTACCATATTCATACCGACGCTATTAAAGAAAATCTCATCCCTGATCAATTAAACAAACAACAAATTAATTTCATATATGCTAACGAAGCTGATTTGTTAAACATGGCATTGTTTGGAGTTACGGCTCATGAATGGAGAAATTTGAATCCGGATAAAGATGGTAATATTCGTGATTATGCCAATCTTGCTCAATTAGTCGTATTGTCAAATTTGGAGAGTATCAATGCAATCTTAATAAGGGAAGGATTATCTCAGTCAGAACGATTATATCAACTAAATAGAATAGCCATAAGTCAAATGACCTCATTGATTAACGTCAGGGCCATACAGGGTCTTGAATGATATTTTTGTCATTGATCATTCTGTATCGTAAGTTTGTATCTAACCATTGATTTAAATTAGATCTTAACAGCCTTAAACCAAATCTGAATATTCCGCACATGAGTACAATCAAAAGATTCCTTCAAATTTCATTAAAATGGGAATAATTTCGATTTAAGAATTAATTTCATTTTGATTATAGGTGTGACCTGTTTTGGCATAGCCATCATTTACTTTTGAAAAAAAACTAACCCTGATCGATATGAAAATTAAATTATCCGAAGGTTCAACAGTCCTGAATGCATATCATCAGGAGCAGAGTAAAAAAGCCTGTAAGGCAATAATGGAGATGAGGAAGCATCCATTTACACTAGAGCAGGCAAAAGCCCAGACAAAAAGGATAAAAGAAGGAATGATAAGATCAGGCAAACAAGCTAAAACTATGAAAATATCAAATTACAAGAGATTGATCCAGGTACTACCTTTTATGGAACAGGCATTTGAGGTTAAACGAAGCCAATGGACAAATTTAGTTTCAGAAGAGATACTTAATCAGATTTTTGGTGAAAATGTTGAACAAAAAACGGCAGTTATCTCCGATCAAAAAAAACCTTCGATAAAACCCATTGACCAGACCGTAATGATTTCAAGATTTGAACTTTTTCACAAATACCAAAATATTGAGTTATTTATTGTAAAGGTTTTAATGTGGGGATATCCAACCAAAGGGAGAGGTAAAAACATTGAGAACCTTCTGAATGATTCCAATATAACTAAACTTAAGATTGCACTTGGTCAGTTTGCGACCAAAGAAACCGTCACAATTTCTGAAATAAAGGATATTCTAAAAATAGATGGACTTGGACTCTCAACCTTAACTAAATTTCTATACTTTATGAGGTTAATAATGGGTTCCAACCGGATACTTATTTTGGATTTACGGGTAATCAGTGCATTAAATTCAGGTAAATATAGCGATCCGGGAATAGAAAAGTTCAAGTCACTCACCTATACCAATGCCTTAAAATATTACGATGATTATTTGATTTTTATAAATGAGCTGGCCAAGTATCTACAGGCTGAACCCGACCAGGTGGAGATGTTTCTGTTTGAATATGGCAGGAATCTAAAAGGGATGGTGCCGATGAATTAACCAATCAGATTATAGCTTAGTTTAACTAAAACTTATGACTAAGAAAAAGAAATTTTCGATTCACAAGAGTGAAAAACAAATTATCGAGTATTATCATTATCGCACATGATATTAGTGAGTTATGTTGAAGTGTGATTAATATGTAGGACATTTCACAAAACGCAGCGATATTGACAAATTGAAGTAGGGGCAATCAATTTAAAATAGAAGAAAATGAAAGAGCCAATTGATTACGAAGCACGCATGGACAAAATTTTCACACAAGGTCATTTATGGAATCATCGCACACTGCGAACTGTTTTTGATCCCGGCTCCTCAGAATGGGATGCAACTAGTATGAATCGGAAAATTGAAATTTTAATGAAGGTTATCGAAAACGGCGAAGAATTAGATGCATTGATCTTTGACTACAAAGAACGCTATATGGAACAAGACCGTCATGACATTGGTCGTCGGGTGCAAGAAGCAGTTATTCTTTTACTTGGTTATAATTTGAAGGAGGGAAAACGATCATGAGTCTGGATACTTTTAGGCAACTAATAATTCAATATCAGGTTGTTGCAGTCGATGACTATAATCAAATACCCCAGCGAATCTATATTGCTCCATCAGTTAAACAAGTTACAGAGTTGACAAAAGTAATATGCATCGATTTAGCTAGTGAGATAGTTTTTTCCCCACAAATGATCGGAAGTTACGCCATATAAAATAACTTGTAAAGTCCGAGCGCGACTCCAAGTCGCACCCGGACTTTAGCATAAATAGTCCGGGCCCGACTTTAAGTGGGAACAGTCCTTTTCAATTATAAGCCGGGGTCGGAGTAAATAGTCTAAGTCTGACCTTCCCCATTAAGTTATACTGCCAATATTTTACAATTTGAGGTCTTTTCAAATTTGCAGAGTATCCATGTAGTTTTAATGCAGTGGCCGGGTGAGTGTCCCGGCATTAAATACTCACCCGGTCACTTTATAGATCCTCAGAATTTTCTACCTGATTAATAAAATTTCCAAAACGATATTTTAAACTGTACATTTAATTAAATTTGTATTTTGAGGAAATCATTCACTTTTAGAATGATACCGTTTACTTATCGATTTGCGTCACCTGATAATACCCACTGTTATGGAAGACCAACATTACAAATCTGATTCCCACCAATCTCACGATCTTTCCAAAGACGAAAAGAAGCAGCTGGAAAAAGAGCTTGAACGGCTTCAACTCGAGCTGGTCAAACTGCTTGAATGGATCAAGGTCAAAAAACTCAAGGTTGTGGTGATATTCGAGGGGCGCGATGCTGCGGGTAAGGGTGGTGTTATCAAGCGGGTTATGGAGTATTTAAATCCCCGTTTCTGTAAAGTCGTTGCTCTGGGCATTCCCACTGAGAAGGAGAAAACGCAATGGTATTTTCAGCGGTATACCAAGCATTTGCCAGCTGCGGGTGAGATGATTCTTTTCGATCGCAGCTGGTATAACAGGGCAGGGGTGGAGCAGGTGATGGGTTTTTGCTCACCAACTGAATATGAGGAATTTCTCAGGTCGTGTCCCGAATTTGAGCGGATGCTCGTCCGATCGGGTATCATCCTTATCAAATACTGGTTCTCGGTAAGTGATGAAGAGCAGGAACGGAGGTTTCAGGAGCGAATCAGCAATCTTGCCAAACGGTGGAAAATAAGTCCGATGGATGTCCTTAGCCGGTCGAAATGGCTTGAATACTCCAAGGCTAAGGACGCGATGTTTCAATATACCGATATTAAACAGGCCCCCTGGTTTGTGGTGAATGCGAATAACAAATTAAAGGCCAGGCTAAATTGCATCCACCACTTGTTATCCCTGATTCCCTATACTGAAATAGAGTCTGAGGCGATAAGTCTTCCCCCAAAACAATCGGATGTGGGATATATCCGCCCCCCCGTAAGTGACCAGACATTCGTACCGGAGGTTTACTAGTTTAACTATAAAAGTGAATTAATTTCAATAAGCATCCTTTTTAAGGGGGTATGATGAATTAATTGTATAATATTATTCTCTTATACCCCAAATATATGTCAGTTATTACTAAAAATATTCTTTTTGTATGTTTTTTATATCCTAATTGTTAATATTACATTAATTCACCCCCTGGCTTTGACTTAACGATATTAAAATATCTATATTCGTGACATAATGAGTTTCTGATAAGGCATTTGTTGATAAAATGTCAAGAAGTAGAGGTAATATAAATGAGATAGATATGAAACAGTACTCCAGCGGGATCTTAGACTCCTATACACTTGAAAATTCTCATTACGATGAGATTTATGCAGGTTCAAAACAACCCCGGGACCATTATACCAGCATGGTAGAACGGTTTAATCAGTTAAGTCTTTCCGATTTTGAGCGGATAAACAACGAAGTAAAAACTGCATTTCTGAATCAGGGAATTACCTTTGCCGTGTATGCCGAAGATAAAAAGCCGGATGAACGGATTTTCCCGTTTGACCTTTTCCCGCGTATCATCCCGAATAAAGAGTGGATTCAGCTTGAAACGGGTGTAATTCAACGGAATAAGGCAATCAACCTTTTTCTTCATGATATCTATCACAAGAAGAAAATCCTAAAGGATAAAGTTGTTCCCGCGGACCTAATCTTTTCATCGAAGAACTACCTCAAGGAGATGGTCGATTTTACACCTGAAGGGAAGATCTATACCCATATCTCCGGTACTGATCTTATAAAACATACTGATGGTCAGTATTATATCCTGGAGGACAACTTAAGATGTCCCTCAGGTGTAAGTTATGTTTTATCGAACCGTGTAGCACTCAAAAAATCTTTGTTTGACCTCTTCGATAAACTGAAGACCAAGGCGATCTACCATTATCCGGAGCATCTGCTTGAGATGTTAAAATCGGTAAAACCAAAAAATATCGACAACCCGACAATCGTCGTTGTTACTCCGGGAATGTACAATTCCGCATATTTCGAACACTCTTTTCTTGCCCAGAAAATGGGGGTACAGCTGGTAGAGGGGAGAGACCTTTTTGTTGAAAAGGATTTTGTCTACATGAAAACAATCTATGGCCCGATCAAAGTGGATGTCATTTATCGCAGGGTTGATGATGAATTTATTGATCCGTTGTGTTTCCGGAAAGATTCAATGCTTGGCGTAGCCGGATTGATGAATGCATACCGGGCAGGTAATGTAACTCTGGCCAATGCCCCCGGAACCGGCGTTGCAGACGACAAGGCGGTTTACCACTATGTCCCGGATATCATTAAATATTACCTTAATGAAGAGCCAATACTCAATAATGTACAGACCTATCATTGTGAAAATGAATCAGAAGGGAAATATGTGCTCGAAAATATTGACAAACTGGTTGTAAAACCGGTGGACGAATCCGGCGGATACGGAATTACCATTGGAAACAGACTCACCAAAGCTGAAATTGAGGAGGTGAAAGTCCGGATTAAATCCAACCCAAGGAAATATATTGCCCAACCGATCATGAGTCTCTCGGTGCATGCCACCTTCATTGAAGAATCAAAGGAGTTTGAGCCCAGGCATATCGATCTTAGAACCTTTTGTCTGATGGGGAAAAATGAAGACTTTGTACTGAAAGGTGGACTCACACGGGTTGCCTTAAAGAAAGGAAACCTGATTGTAAACTCTTCACAGGGTGGTGGTTCCAAGGATACATGGGTGTTGGATTAGAATTTTAATGTAAAAAACAGAAAGTATGTTATCGAGAGTTGCAAATAATCTATACTGGATGGGACGCTATATCGAAAGGGCTGAACATTTTGCCAGATATAGTAAAGAGATCTATTTCTCTTCACTTGATGCCCCTATTTTGAAAACCTATGACCGTAAGTTTGTGCTGGAGTCGATGCTTTATATGGCCGGCATTTTTGATATGGAAGCTGATGATGAAAAAGATGTTCTGTTCAGAATTGGGCTTGATTCGCAAAATCCAAATTCAATCATCAGCATTATTACTGATGCGCGCGAAAATGCGCGCGGTGCCCGCAATGCAATCTCAACCGACCTTTGGGAGGCCATAAATAAATATTACCACCTGGTCAATAATTATTCGGTTGAGACTTATATCTCTACAGGCTTTTATGAACTGACCCAAATCATTCTTGAGCAATCCTCTATTGTACATAGCAAAATTTCGGGTACATTGCTCCATGATGAGGAGTGGGCTATTATCCGGCTGGGAATGTTTATCGAAAGGGTTATTCAGGTGATTCGGATAATTAACTCAAAATTGCACGATATCTATAAGATTGAAAAGGCTGGGCATTCGGTCACAGAGATGTCATTTGAATGGACAACGATGTTGCGTTGTACCGAATCATTCGATATGAACCGGAAATATTACCGTACGGTACCCAATAAAGAGCAGGTATTGGAATTTATAATGCTTAACCCACAATGTCCCAGGTCTATAACTCATTCAGTCAATGGGATGCAACGGTACCTGTTAAAGCTCACCAGTGATCAGAATACAGATACCAAATCAATAGCATTCAAAATCGGAAAGCTATGTGCCCAGTATAACTACCTGAGTTTTGATGAATATAAGGATGATATTTACGGGTTGCTAAACAGCACACAGGATATGGTAATGGAAATTAGCTTGGAAATAGAAAAAAAATACCTCTCTTTTTAATGGATGAATTTGAAATACAATATCACATTGAGAATAGGTATGAAAATCAGGTTCGAAAGGCTAATTTTCAATTGCTTGTAGTCCCTGAATCCAATAGGGAGCAAAAGGTTTCAGAATTAAAGTTTGCCACTTCCGGTGACTACCAGATCCACTTTTCGAAGAATATTTTCGGATTTAAAACAATTCAGTATTTTGTTGATACCCCTTTTACTGAATTTAAGTTTAGCCTCTCTGCAAAAATTGAGAAGGCGGAATTCAATCCGTATTCTTTAAGCCCCTGGTCATCCTTTGCAGAATATGAAGAGATCCGTTCACTCGATTTTCGCATCGACAATGCAATTTTTCTTTCCGCGACTGACCTTACCCGATTTCCTATTGGTGGTGAATTTGAATTTCCCGGTTATTCTGAAAATATTCGGGTTTTTGATTTTTTACTCGAGTTAAATTCATATATATTTAAACTTTTAATTTATACCCCCGAAAGCACCAATATTAATACAAGGATTGAAGAGGTACTGGAATTTAAAAAAGGGGTATGTCAGGATTATGCCCATCTGTTTATTTCGCTTTGCCGTAAAAACAAAATACCGGCCCGATACGTCAGTGGTTATCTGAATCAGGGAGCCGACTTTATCGGATCGAGTCAGCTGCATGCCTGGGTAGAGGCACTCGTTCCGGGTCTGGGTTGGGTCGGATTTGATTCAACCAATAATTTGCTGGCTGATCATCATTATTTGAAAATTGCCCATGGCACTGATTACCGCGATTGTAGTCCAATTATCGGTGTCCTTGAATCAACCGGGGTTCAACGAAGTATTCATTCTGTAACTGTAACGAATCAATAACTATGACATTTTGTCTTGCAATTAAAAGTAAAACCGGCGTTGTCGCACTCTCTGACACCAGGATAAGCAGTGGGTTGGGAGTTACAACCTCCAAGAAAATTAAGACCTATCAGATGGGGGGTAACTCGTTTTTCATTATGTCTTCCGGCTTGCGCTCTATACGAGACAAAGTACTTCATATGTTTGAAGATGAGGTACAGGATCGACCTGCTGATAAACTTTATAAGGTTGCCAATCTGCTGGGCAATATGGTTAAGAAGGTTCGTGAAGAGGATATGGAAGATTTACTGAAGAGTAAGTTCTTCTTTGATTCACATTTTATAATCGGTGGTCAATGTCAGAAGGACAAACGGTCAACGCTGTTTTTAGTTTTTCCTGAGGGGAACTGGGTAGAGGTGTCGGATGAATCGCCCTATACCGTAATTGGGAATACCGCATTTGGGAAATCGATTTTGCGGCGTCTGCTTCATGAAGAGATAAACTTTGATCTGGCAATCAAAGTGGCCTTTCTCTCATTCGATGCAACCTTTAAAAATGCCAGTGATGTCGACTTTCCGCTCGATTTTGCGCTCTATAAAAATGGAAGCTGGGATATCCAGGAGTTCCGCAAAACGGAGGATGAGTTAAAAGGAACTGCACGGCTTTGGAATGAAATGCTGGTTAATGCCGCCAATGAACTGCCAAAGTTCCTTCATTTTGACGATTAATTTAATCGACTCATAGTGACCGAGTGACCCTTCAGGTCCTGAAAAGTCACCCGGTCACCTCACCTGAGATTAAGGGAAATATTTATAAATTTTCATTTTTCAATCTCCTTTCAAATTGGCAATAAAATCCAGTTTCTCCGTTTCATTTAGCAAACCTGATTTTAAACCTTCGTCAATTGAAAAGGCAATGCCTAATTTTTCAGTTTAATCTTCCTCAGATCAAAGGTATGCGGATACTCCGGATCAGGTTCAATGATCTTTGGGGTAAGTACCACTTTTAGATTTGTTTCTGATTCTTTTTCGAGAATATACCGCTGGATTTCAGTGCTGATCTCGCGGGGGGTGTAAACACCCTGGGTGTGATTCTCATTGTAAAACCGTGAAACACGCCTCCCTTCGGCTTCAAAACTGTTCACAGGGAACGCGTCATACGACCTTCCCCCAGGATGGAAAACGTGATAGGTACAGCCAGCCACCGATTTGCCAACCCATAAATCGAAGATATCAAAGACCAAGGGGGTGTCAACTCCCAGATTTGGATGGAGCGCAGACGGCGGTTGCCAGGCCCGGTACCTTACTGAAGCAACATACTCACCCTTGGTTCCGGTGCCTGCCATAGGTATTCTCATTCCGTTACACAGAATAGCATACCGCTCTCCGGTTAATCCGGTAGCTTTTATTTCAATTCGCTCCACCGAGGAATCTACAAAACGCGCCGTTCCCGAGCTCGACATCTCTTCTCCCAAAACATTCCATGGCTCTATCGCTGAGCGCAGACTAAGCTCAACATCCTTAAATTTAACCCTTCCAATATGTGGAAAACGGAATTCAAAAAATGGTTCAAGCCAGTTGATATCAAATGGATAACCTGCTTCATTCAATTGAGCAACAACATCATTAAGGTCATCCTTTACAAAATGGTGAGTCAGGAATTTATCGTGTAGTTCGGTACCCCAGCGGACCAGTTTTCCCTTGTAGGGTTTCTCCCAAAACCATGCTACCAGAGTTCTGATTAATAGCAGCTGCACAAGGCACATTTGTTTGTTCGGCGGCATATCAAAACCGCGTAATTCAAGTATTCCCAATCGTCCGGTAGATGAGTCGGGAGAATATAATTTGTCGATGCAGAATTCGGCCCGGTGAGTATTGCCGGTAAGGTCAATAAGCAGATTACGGAAAAGTCTGTCAACAAGCCAATTTGGAACTTCACCTTCGCCCGGATCGGGAATTTGATCAAAAGCAATTTCAAGTTCATAGAGCATCTCCTGTCTTCCTTCATCCACCCGCGGTGCCTGACTTGTCGGGCCAACAAAGGCAGTTGAAAAGAGGTAGGATAAACCGGGATGGTGCTGCCAGAAGGTTAACATGCTTCGCAGCAGATCCGGCCGGCGAAGTAGTGGGGAATCGGCTGGTGTTACACCACCGAGTGTGATATGATTTCCCCCGCCTGTTCCGGTATGCTTTCCATCAAGCATAAATTTTTCAGAGCCAAGTCTGCTTTCTATGGCTGATTCAAAAAGGATATTGTAGTTGTTTACCACCTCTTTCCATGATTTGGCCGGATGAATATTCACTTCAATAACACCCGGATCGGGGGTGACCATCAGTTTTTCGATCCGCTTATCCTTTGGAGGAGCATAACCTTCAACAATTACAGGAATCTGAAGGCCTTCAGCCGTTAATTCGATGGCTGCGATAAGGTCGAGGTAATGTTCAATCAAATCCGCAGGGGGAAGAAACAGATGGATTTTACCCTCCCTGATCTCTGAAACGAGGGCTGTCCGGATTGTAAACAGGTCAAATACCGGTTCAAACTCCTCTTTTTTCTCTTTCCGTTTCTGGAAAGGGAGGTGCTTTAGTTTATCTTTTCTCTCATTCTCCGATTCACTTAAATCGTACTTTTTGGGATTCAGAAGCTCATCTGGTATTGAATAATCGGGTTTTTCTCCAGATCTTTCGGCTACTGATTTATGAAAATCACCAAGCTCTCCGGTTTCTTCAAATGGACTTCGATCGATTGATTTTGCTTTTTTCGATTCGGGCATTTTCGGCAGGGAATCGAGTGGTAGACGGTGCCCCATCTGCGAATTCCCCGGTATCAAAAACATATTTCCCCCGCGGAATTCCCATTTGCAACTTATCCAGCCCTCCTTCTGATATGCCCACTGGAGCGGAAGGACGTAACCTGCCGGTTGATTTAATCCCCGGTCAAGTTGTTCCATTAACGTTTGGCGTTCTAGGGTATCTTTTAGATCGATATTTGCAGGATCGATATTTACGGGTAACTTTCGTTCAGTCCAGAGGTAATAAAATGCATCCTCATAACCGGCAACGATGTTTTGTTCTGAAACCCCAAGCATTTTGGTGAGGTGAACCATGAATTTTTGGGCATCTTCAATGGTATAGATCTCTTTTCGACTAAAATCGGCCAGCCAATTTTTGTTTTTCCAGATTGGTTGTCTGTCTTTTCTCCAGTATAATGCCATTTGCCAACGGGGGGTGGGTTCGCCGGGATACCATTTCCCCTGACCGTAATGAAACAACCCCCCTGAACCAAAATTCTCGCTTAGTTTATGAATCAGAGCATTGGAAAGCTTTTGCTTCTCTTTTCCATCGGCAGAGGTATTCCATTGCTCAGATTCCATATCATCAATAGAAACAAATGTAGGTTCTCCCCCCATCGTAAGACGAACGTCTCCCGATTGTAGTTTCTGTTCCACCTGATCTCCAAGTCCCATGATTCCAGCCCATTGCTGATCACTATAGGGCTTTGTGACACGCGGATCTTCATGGATTCGAATCACCTGATTGGAATGATGGAATTCCACTTCACAGGGATCAATCGCCCCTGAAATAGGTGCGGCGCTTGATGGCGAAGGGGTACAGCACAAGGGTATATGACCTTCACCGGCTAAAAGTCCGGAAGTTGGATCAAGTCCAATCCATCCTGCCCCCGGTATATAAACCTCACACCAGGCATGCAAATCGGTAAAATCTTCCTCTGTACCAGAAGGGCCGTCGAGCGCTTTCTGGTCAGCCTTGAGCTGAACAAGGTATCCTGAAACAAAACGGGCAGCAAGTCCAAGGTGACGCATCGTTTGAACCATCAACCATGCAGAATCTCTGCAGGAACCTAATTTCTTCTGCAAGGTCTCCTCGCATGTAAACACGCCGGGCTCCATCCTGACCGTATATTCGAGTTCATGGAAAAGCGCCTGGTTTATTGCAACGAGAAAATCCACAATCAACATATCCCTTAAATGTGCAATCTTCTTAATCCATTCAATCAGATATGGACCATTTTCAATTATTTCGAAGTAGGGAGCCAGTTCTTTGATATCCTGTGTAATATATTGGAATGGGAATGATTCTGCATACTCCTCAACAAAAAAATCAAAGGGATTAATAACTGTCATCTCTGCGATAACTTCAACATCGACCTTAAACTCCCTTACTTTATCATGCATAACTATCCGCGCAAGATAGTTGCCAAAGGAATCCTGTTGCCAATTGATAAAATGTTCCTTAGGCTCAATATTAAGGGAGTAGGAATGAATTATTGTCCGGCTGTGCGGGGCGGGTTTTAACCGGATAACATGAGGTCCCATGTTTATTAGCCGATCATAATTATAAGAAGTACTGTGTTTTATCGCTACAAGAATTGCCATGCACTTAATTTTTCAGGATGATAAATAACTAAAATAAGGAATTCTTAGTAGCCCCTTTATTTGTTATTACTTAATGTATTGCTAACGTGTAACAACAACTTTTTGTTTGAAAACCTGGGACAAATAAGAGAAAAAAAGAATCACTAATGCAAATATCGGAAAGGCTCGGATATTTTATAAATATGGAATGATTAGAATGAGATAGATAACAGTAATTTAATACGATGTGGCGTGTTAATTAAAAGAGTTCCTTCCTTAGTACCTGTTCTTCCACCACATCCTAAGCCGTTCGAGGATTTTTAACTCGGATTGATTATTTTGAGGGGTATAAAATCGTTTGTTTTTGATTTTTTCGGGGAGAAACTGCTGGTCAACAAAATTACCCTCAAAGGCGTGGGCATATTTATATTCCTTGCCATATCCCAGATCTTTCATCAGTTTGGTTGGGGCATTTCGCAGATGCAGCGGAATGGGAAGATGTCCAGATTCGCGTACCTCTGCCAGCGCTGCGTCAATAGCCTCATAGGCTGAATTACTTTTGGGAGAGGTAGCCAGATAGATTGTGCATTCCGACAGGATGATTCTCGATTCGGGCATTCCGATCTTATGAACGGCATCGAAGGTATTTTGGGCGATCAGAAATGCGTTGGGATTTGCAAGCCCCACATCTTCAGAAGAGAGGATGAGCAAACGACGGGCAATGAATTTTACATCTTCACCCCCTTCGATCATACGAGCCAGGTAATAGACAGCACCATCAGGGTCACCACCCCGAATACTTTTGATAAATGCAGAGATGATATCATAATGCATCTCACCATTTTTATCATACAAAGCAAGGTTTTCCTGTAATCTTGAAGTGACCAGCTCGTTAGTAATAACAATTTCATCCGTTGTTTCAGCATTGAGGACAATTTCCAGAACGTTGAGCAGTTTCCGGGCATCACCACCTGAGAAGCGGAGCATCGCTTCGTGCTCCTCAACAACAATTTTGCGTTGACTGAGCTCGTAATCGGTTGTTAATGCATGATTTAACAAAGTGAGTAAATCCTCTTTCTCAAGCGATTTAAGGATATAAACCTGGCATCGGGAAAGTAGTGGGGAGATTACTTCAAATGAGGGGTTTTCGGTAGTTGCTCCAATCAGTGTTACCAAACCTTGTTCGACAGCCCCAAGAAGCGAATCCTGCTGAGCCTTGCTGAACCGATGGATCTCATCAATAAACAGAATCGGATTTGGAGAAGTAAAAAACCGGCTGTTCTTTGCTTTCTCAATCACTTCACGAACATCTTTTACCCCTGAATTTATCGCACTAAGGATATAGAATGGGCGGTTTAACGAGTTTGCAATAATTTTTGCCAATGTTGTTTTTCCAACGCCGGGTGGTCCCCAGAGAATGATTGAGGAGAGATTCCCAGAGTCGATCATTTTCCGGAGCACAGCTCCCTCTCCAACCAGGTGTTTCTGACCGATATACTCACCCAGACTTGTGGGTCTTAACCGCTCTGCCAGTGGCTGATTAGACATTGTTAATTACAGTATCGCTTAATTACATTGTAGGCCTCACTTAGCCCTAATTCACCGGCCTTGCTTAAATCGAGCGACCCACCCTCCATATCATCAAGGAAGATGCGGGTCAATCCCCGGTTAAAATAGGCTTCAGCAAAATCGGGTTCGAGCTCTATTGCCTTTGAGAAATCATCGATTGCTCCAAGGTAATCTTTCTTTTTAACCTTCGTATTTCCCATATTGAACCAGGCAAAGATGAATCGTGGATTCATATACAGGATTGACTCGTAATCTTTTATAATATCTTCATAGTCAAGTACTTTTTCTTCTTTCGGAGCATCTGCCGCGGCTTTTGTGCCATTGATGCTCAATGTCATTGGTTCAGGTAGAAGTCCCGGCATACGGATAAAATCAACCCTTTTCATCATCGCATTTGCCCTGCTGAAATAGGCCAAAATATTTCGGCCATCCATTTTTATGGCTTTATTATAATCTTCTATTGCTGAATTGTAGTTTTTGAGCAATTCATAATAGAGGGCCCTGTTGAAATAGCTATCCGGGTTTTTCTTGTTGTTTTGGATTGACTTATCCCAAAAACTTACGCTTTCGTTATACTCTTCTGATCTCCAGTCATCATTTTTGACCGGTTTATTTGTAATCAGCATAAAGGGCTGATTATTGTTTTTGCGATTCAGGGCATCAACCTCCATGCTATAGTACTGCAGTCGCTCGTAATCAACCGAGTCTTTATGAAAGATTGAAACAATAAATTCAGGTTTTAATTCTATTTTAACGTTGCGGTTCTGAACCATTCCTCTTGCGATTTCGGTTTCAGTTACTTCACCTCCATTGCGTACCACAATATTTCTTCGGGCCCTTTTCTGGGTTACTGGTCCTTTGCTGTTTTCCTGTCCTGTTGCAATCGAGTCGGCGGCATTACCCTGGACTTTATTATTTTGTGCTAAGGTACTGGCCTGGTTCCCGGTTCCGGCATTTGCAGTTACGCTATTGGCCACTGCTTGTTTGCCCAAGCCGTTTGGCTGGTTTGCAACCTGATTTGAATTTTTATTCTGACTGTTTTGGTTTTGAGATTTCTGATTTTGATTTGCAGTAGGTACAAAGCCATACAAGCGTCGTTGTCGCTCTCTCTCCTGCTCCACATCCATCCGTTTCTTAAATTTAGCATATTGTGGATCAAGTTGTTCTGCAATTGCAAAATCGGATTCAAATCCCGGAATTTTCAATGATTCTTTTGCAATTCCACGGTTCAGATAAGCAACAGCAATATCTGGGTTTAATTTAATTGCCATATCATAATCGGGAATTGCACCCCGGGCATCATCGAGTTTATGTTTAACAATTCCGCGGTTGACATAAGCCTGACCCATTTTAGGATCCAGTCTGATGCACAGATCATAATCCTTCAAAGCACCGGCATAATCCTGCTTTTCGAATTTTGCGATACCCCGCATAAGGTAAGCACCTGAGAAATGTGGCCTTATTTTAATCGCGGCATCGCAATCTTTTATGGCGCCCTCCAAATCGTTTTTCATTTGTTTCGCGGAACTTCGATTGAGGTAGGTATTTGCTAATAACGGATCAATTTCCAGTGCAGTTGAATAATCCTCAATAGCCCCGTCAAGATCCTCCATGGCAGCTTTGCAAATCCCTCTGTTGGTATAAATTGCCTGATCATCACTCTTATATTCAAGTGCCTTGGAATAATCGCTTAAAGCTTCCTTGTAGTTTTTAAGCTCATAATTGGCCATTCCGCGATACATATAGGCCTCTGGATAGAATGGTTTGATTTCCAGAGCTTTATCGTAATCGTTTTTAGCTCCCCTGAAATCATCAATGTAGTGTTTTGCCATACCTCTGAAATAGTAAGGTTCAGGATTTGTCGGCCTTAGTTTAATAACTATATTTAAATTCTCAATGGCACTCACATAATTGCCGAAATATATCCGGCTACGTCCAATGTAAAAATACTGATCTATATTGAGTTGCGGAAATGCAGACAATGATAGGATTGTCAATAAAAGTAGAGATATAATTTTCTTCATCAGCAGGAGAATAGCAATTTGTAAGGTTGCAAATTTAGTAAAATAGTGTTTGTTGACAGAATTGAGATTTTTAATTTTATAATAATAAAGTATAAAGCATGTTAAATAGGTGCGAATGGTGTTTGGGGGATGACCAATACCTAAACTATCATGATCAGGAATGGGGTGTTCCGGTGCATGAAGATCAGAAATTATTCGAATTTCTAACACTCGAAGGGGCACAGGCAGGACTAAGCTGGTTGACAATTTTGCGTAAGCGCGAGAATTTTAGAAAAGCATTTGATAGTTTTGATCCTAATAAGATCGCCAAATATGATCAAAATAAAGTTGCGGATCTGATGAATAATAGTGGAATTATCCGTAATAAGCTGAAAATTGATTCGGTTATTAAAAATGCGAAGGCTTTTCTGGCTGTCCAGCAGGAGTTTGGAAGTTTTGACAGGTATATCTGGGGTTTTGTCGATGGGATACCGATTCAGAGTAGGTTTACCTTGCTAAAAGAGATTCCTGCGGAGACTATTTTATCGAAAATAATTTCGAAGGAATTAAAAAAGCGGGGATTTACTTTTGTGGGTCCAACGATTATCTATTCACATATGCAGGCAACCGGGATGACCAATGATCATGTAGTCACTTGCCATAGGTATAGTGAACTTGGTGGTGCACTTTAAGCGGGAATGTGAAAATTTGGGTTAATGGAGTGGCAGAAGGTAAAATAGTGGTAAAAGGGCGGCCTAATTACAATAATTCCCCTTCGTCAAAATTTCGTCTTTCGGTAACATTTCCTTCAGAGTCGGTAATAAAGATATGTCTCACCTGGAAATGGTCACGGATGATAAACTCATAACTACCTGAACTGTCAAATTTTTCAATAAAAATTGAGCTCATGATCTGCCCAAAAGTTTCCAGTTTTTCGCGAATTGAAAGGTCCAGCATTTCAATTTTGTAATTAGTCTCCGTTCTAAGCCATTTTCCCGATTTTTCAAAGAGGGCAATTTGTTCAATCCCGTTTATCCGGAAAATAACTTCAAAATGGTGGTCCTTTTCTTTGGACCATTCTATATTGGTTGCGTCTGGAAATAACTGGTTAAATGATTTAAGCAATGGTTGTCCGGGGGTATTGGGATTAATCCGAAATAGATATTTTAGGATAAAATCTTTCATGGAATAGTTTTCTATTTGAGACGGAAAATTTCGTAAAAGTCACATTTAAAAGGAGAACTACCCATGATTATAGTGTTCTTTGTAGAGGAAAGCAACGCGGTCACGGGCTCGCTTGAGTCTCATCTTTGTAGCGCTTTCACTGATTTTTAGCGCAGTTTGAATATATGCGATTGGGACATTATCTATATAATGCATGGTGAGGAGTGCTTTTTCTTCAGGATGGATAAACTCAAGTATCTTCATGAGGCGTTCGCTGTTGATCTCTTTTTCGTTTAGTTCATCGATAACATCGGGAAGTTCGTGGGTACTGTTCCAATCCGGGTAATTCATTTTCTTTTTCGTCCGCAGGTACTCTATACAGTTATTATAGGTGATCGCATAAAGCCAGGTGGAGAAGTTGGCTTCACCCCTGAAATCGGCTAATCGCTCAAAGACTTTGCAAAAGATATCCTGTACAAATTCCTGGGCAAGTGTTTTATCTTTTAGTAAAGAGTAACATTTGTCGTAGACCTTATCAGAATAACGCTTATAGAGCACTTCAAAAAGGTTTGTATTGTGCTCTTGTTTAATAAGTCTGATGATTTCTTTATCTGAATAATCCTTTACAGAATTTTTTATTGCCATCTTTTAAAAGCGATAAAACATTAAAAATTAAGAATTTAGTATAATTCACAGGTCAAAATTAAAAAAAAAATCTGAAATTATTGTGACCTCTCCACAGGTTTGCGTCTAAACAGTATATTTTTAAGAATTGAAAAACATTTTTTATTTAAATTTATCTTCAAAATTATGAAAAAGGGATTATTAAAACTGGTTGCTTTTAGTGTTTTAGTTGTTACATTGGCTTCTTGTGCCAAAGCTCCACAGGCTGAAATTGATGCTGCTAATGTAGCTATCGAAGCTGCAAAAACTGCAGGTGCTGATCGTTATGTTCCAGAATCTTTCAATTCTGCTTCTGAAGCATTAAAAACTGCTGTAACTGCAGTTGAAGAGCAGAATTCTAAATTTGCTTTATTCCGTAACTATGATGCAGCAAAAACTACTCTTGCTTCTGTTAACACTTTAGCTGCTAAGGCTGTTGAAGAAACAACTGCAAAGAAAGCCGCTTTGAAAGCTGAAGTTACTGCTTCTTTAACCGAGATTGCAACTATCATCGCTGCTAACAAAGAATTGCTTGCTAAAGCCCCTAAGGGTAAAGAAGGCAAAGCTGCTGTTGAAGCTATTGGTCAGGAAATTGCTGCTGTTGAAACTGTTAGCACTGAAGTTACTGCTGGTGTTACCAACAACGAAGACATCTTGACACTTTCTGGAAAAATCAAACCAGCCGTTGAAAAAGCAAAAGCTATCAGCACTGAATTGACAGAAGTTATTGAAAAAGCAAAATCTAAAGGTGGCAAAAAAGCTAAGAAATAATTTTTCTAAAGCTTAAAAAATTTAACCCCCGGAAGATTTTCCGGGGGTTCTTTTTTAAATATTATTTTGGGGATTTCCCGCTCACAGGTCCCAAAGCAATCATATTTTTCAGTTTCTTTGCTGATCGCAATACCGCTTAAAATTTTAGGAATTTATCTTTTACGAATGAAACTTGGTTGGAAAAAGAGGTTGTTTATTAGTATTGGAATTTCAGTTTCAATTTTTGTGATTGTCTATATGGTGCTTATTCTGACAATGGACAAGCCACCATTAGCCGAATTTAAAACGTGTCAACAGATTCTTGCAAAAGCCAAACGGGCTAATGCAGATGTCTATTCTCCTGAATATTATGGGACAGCCGAGCGGAAGTATCAGGCGGCCCTGATTGAATGGAAGATTCAAAATGAGAAGATTTTCTTCCAAAGAAATTATACCAGGGCCAAGGAGTTAATCCTTACCGCAACCTTAAAAGCGGAGGAAGCTAATGCCTCCTCCGGAGTAAATAAGAATTCATTAAAGATGAAATATTTACAGGAGGTTGAATTGCTTAAACTAAAGTTGGATAATTACCATGATGTGTTTATACACCTTCCTCTTAAAGTTAGCGTCCGAAAGAATTATGAGTTTGGTAAACTCTCCCTTGAGCAAGGGTTAAATGCTTTCAGTAGCGGTGATATAATGCAGGCTACAAAAAGATTAAATGAAGGGAAGCTGAAAATTGGTATTGCCGATAAAGAGGTCAATACCCTGCTGAAGGAATATTTCGGCAATTATTCAAAATGGCAAAATTGGTATACTTCTACAATCCGAATGTCGGAGCAAAATGGTGGCTATGCCCTAATTGTAGATAAAATAAAACACAAGGGCTATCTCTATTTTAAAGGAAAATTATATAAAGAGTATGATGTAGAGTTTGGCAGAAACTGGATAGGTAATAAATACTTTGCCGGAGATAAGGCAACTCCCGAAGGGATGTACCGGATAATCAAAAAAAAGGGTAACGGAGATTCGAAATATTACAAGGCGATGTTGATTAATTATCCAAATGATGAGGATTACGCTTCATTTAACAGCAAAAAAAGGCAAGGTCTTATTTCAAAAAACAGCCGCATTGGCGGTTTAATTGAAATTCACGGAGATGGTGGAAAAGGGGCTGACTGGACAAGCGGATGTATTGCACTCTCTAATTCAGAGATGGATGAACTTTTCAGTAAGACGCCTGTAGGTACTCCGGTTACAATTATAGGATCAAGAATTTCGCTTGCTGAATTACTTAATTAAATTTCAATATAATGGAGATCGAACAAAAACAAAATAGGGGATTCCTTCATGTTGTTAAATGGATCATTCCGATATTACTTCTCTCTTTATCGGTTTGTGTAATCCTTTATAATCCGGATTTTCAGGATAGCGCCTTTAAGATGAAGAGTACTTTCTCAACTCCTGCACCTTACGAAGGAAAATCGGCTGATGTAATTGAAAAACTCATCCTTAAATCAACCAGGAATATAACTATAATTGAGGATAAGCTTAACTTACTTAAACCCGTTAAACCGTATATTGTTGTTAATACTACTGAGAACCGGTTTTCATTGCGAACTATAAATGGCGATACAATACGGACCGGCGTTTGTTCAACAGGTAAGAATGAATTATTGATTGCCGGGAATAAAAGAATTATCTTTAAAACACCGAAGGGGATATTTACTGTCAGAAATAAACAACAAAATCGCCCCTGGATTAAACCAGACTGGGCCTTTATTGAAGACGGATTACCTATTCCTTCAGCCAGATCTGCAGAACG
This sequence comes from uncultured Bacteroidia bacterium, assembly GCA_903918045.1. Lineage (GTDB taxonomy): Bacteria > Bacteroidota > Bacteroidia > Bacteroidales > Prolixibacteraceae > JAAFHB01. The sequence goes on along the minus strand of CAIXCY010000273.1, from coordinate 72,427 downwards.
GATAGATTATAGTACCTTAGGTGATTATGCGCTGGAGATTGGGAACGGATATATGCTTCATGGAACCCTTTATCAGCGATTTCTTGGCCTGCCGGTTACTCACGGCTGCGTTCGACTTGGAGATAAAGATCTCGAAGTGATCTATAATACCTTGAGTAAAGGTTCAAAAGTTTATATTTATTAAAGATTTAAAGGATGAAAAATAAAATAGCTTTTTGGATCATCACGCTGATTTCCGTTATTTTGGTTGTTTACATTTCGGTTATTACCGTAATTCAACCTGTATTTACTAAGAATACATTGCCAAGAGCAATTGCCCGAAATTTGGAAATTAAGGATAAGGGCACTAAAGGGGATAAGGATAAGGTTACTAAACCAGAGCAGAATAACTCAGGAGATGATTCTATCTCGGCTTCCGACGGGGCAGGAACTACCCCTAACGAAAATGTTAATAAGCTCATTGAACTCCGAAGAAAGGAGATTTTACTGCGATCAAGATTGTCCCTGGCCAATGAGGATTCAACATACCTGATCCTTGATTTAATCAATAATACTGCAGTTTTAGAATTGAAAGGGATACCACTTCACGAATGTAAGATTTTGCACTCTGAAATCAGTAATTCATTCCGAAGCTATTCCAAGGATGCTTTATTGAACTGGATGTCAGAACCTTTTATTCTTAAGAATGTTGAGGCCACAATTCCTAAGATCTCGTTTATCGAAAAAATAGCACCTAAAGATACTTTGGAGGCAAATAAAATGGTCACCGAGCCAAAAGAGACAAAGCTTGAGGATGTATTTATCGTCATGGATTTTGATCGTAATTTAAGGTTGGTAATTTCGCAGAGTGAACTACCAGATCCCGAAGGGAAGAAAATCATTTCAAACCTTCGGAATAGATACCATAAAATTGAAATTTCCAGAACAGTTAAGGCATTGACCAAATTTAACCGTGAACCGGTTAAACCCCAGATTGAGATTGTGATTCCTAAATCGGATGCAACAATTCTTTATAAGGCTCTTCCTCTGTATCCCAGGATGATCTTGCGTTTGTAAAGATTTTTAGTTGATCAGAGAAAGGTTAAAGTGTCATTTCTGTTTTGACAACTTTAACCTTTCTTATATTCTCCAATTTCTGAAATCACAATGAAGCAGTTTGTGGCTACTCTACGGTGACCGATTTGGCTAGATTTCTTGGTTGATCAACATCGCATCCCCGGTTAAGCGCCATATAATAGGCAAAAAGTTGAAGTGGTATTATGGCCAGAAGCGGTGTTACAAGCGGATGTGATTCCGGTATTTCGAACAGATCGTTAACCATTTCTTTAAGACTTGAATCGCCTTGAGTTACCACAGCTATAATATTTCCTTTGCGCGCCTTTATTTCATGAATATTGCTGACTATTTTTGCATAATATTCGTCTTTGGCTGCCACAACGACTACCGGTAGATTATTGTCAACCAAGGCAATAGGGCCATGCTTCATCTCTCCGGCAGCATAACCTTCCGCATGGATATAAGAGATTTCCTTGAGTTTCAGTGCACCTTCAAGTGCAACAGGGAAAAGATTTCCACGACCCAGATAGAGAGCGCTATTAGCCTCTTTGTATTTTTCCGCAATACTCCTGATCAGGGGATGCTTCGCAAGAATAGTGCGTATTTTATCGGGTATATTTATCAGTTCCTGAATCAGCAGTTGATAGAGATCTTGTGTTATCTCCCCCTTTTCACTCGCGAGACTAAGAGCCAGAAGGGTAAGAACGGTAACTTGTGCAGAAAAGGCTTTTGTGGAGGCAACTCCGATTTCAACTCCGGCATGGGTGAAAACACCGGCATCCGTTTCGCGTGCAATGGAGGAACCGGCTACATTACAAATTCCAAGGACCGTAGCACCAGATTCTTTCGCCAATCTTAATGCAGCCAATGTATCAGCAGTTTCGCCACTCTGGCTGATTGCAATTACAACATCATCAACTGTTAGAATTGGATTACGATACCTGAATTCTGAAGCATATTCAACTTCAACTGGAATTCTGGCATACGCCTCGATGAGGTATTCCCCGATAAGGCCGGCATGTAATGATGTTCCGCAGCCAATTATAATAATTCGCCTGGCTTTTATTAATTTAGGAAAAACAGCCATTAACCCTCCTAATTTAATCGCTGAATGGTCAGGTGAAATTCGTCCACGAAACGTATTAAAAATAGTTTCTGGCTGTTCAAAGACCTCCTTAAGCATATAATGATCGAATTCTCCTTTTTCTACCTCACCAATGGTCATCCCATTTTTTGTAATATTAAAGGGTACAGGCGTATTATCTACTGTTTTAAGGGTTAGATTAGTAGGTGTTACAATTGCTACATCATTGTCATTCAGGTAGATAAGATTTTCACTAAAGCTAATAATTGGAGAGGCATCAGAGGCGACGAAAAAGGCATTATCTCCTATCCCGATAACCAGGGGACTTCCTCTGCGGGCGACGATAAGCTGATCTTTTTCATCGGCACAAATAACAGCAATTCCAAAAGCGCCTACGACCTTGGAAAGGGCAAGTCTCACGGCAATTTCGCAGGTGGAATCAGCACTTTTTTGATAAAAATATTCCATCAGATTAACCAGTACCTCAGTGTCAGTATCTGATTGAAAGAGGTATCCGTGCTTCTGAAGTTCGCACTTGAGTTCGGCATAGTTTTCAATGATTCCGTTGTGTACAAGAATAAATTTTGCGTTCATCGAAGCATGTGGATGAGCATTGCGGGAATCGGGCTCGCCATGTGTTGCCCACCGGGTATGCCCGATTCCAATATTCCCTGCAACATTCTGATTGCCAATATGTTTTTCAAGATCGGTAATTCCACCTTTGCATTTAAATATTTTTGCAGTTTTATCAACAACTGCTATTCCGGCTGAATCATATCCCCGATATTCAAGTTTTTTAAGCCCCTGGATAAGGAAGGCATAAGCGTTTAATGTACCTATATATCCTACTATTCCGCACATAAATTAATTTATTATTGATTCCAGAAGTGCAATTTGTTCCATCCGGGTAATTACCTCTTTACCGAGGGCTTCTTTTTTCAACATGTGATCCCGGATTGAACTAACCTCTGCATGGGTTTCGAATTCTCCTCTTACTTTATCAAAATCAAGCTGTTGAGTGGCTCTGTCGCCATCAACGCCGAAACCTGTCTGTTTAATCAACGAAAACTCTTTTCGCGCATCATTGTATAGCAGCTGGTCAATATCCTGTACAGCGCTCATCCATTTTCGGGTAATTGCGATTACATCATTAGGAGTGAAATTCGCAATTGCTGTTCCATAAAACGTCTCTATTACATCAAAAGCCCATGACCATTCGTAGGTATAATAGTTTTCGTGAATTGACCGGATTGCGCTGTTTATCTCTTCCAACGATTGAACTTCTCCGTTTTCGATTGAATCGAGCAGGTGGCTTATAGCGTTTGAAGGGCAAATCATTCCAGTCAGATCAAGCCATTGAGATCCACTTCCAAGCGGAGTATCTTTTTGTAAGGCATCCTGGATATCCTGAACAGACTTAATTTTAATCCTTTGAATTCTTGAAATCATCGAATTTCCAAGGAATTTCCAAATTGCTTTTTCATATAATGATATGCCACGGTGGAGGGCGCTGTTTTTTATTACCATACCCCGATAAGTATAAAAAGGGGAACTTTCGCCTGATGCATTCTTCAATTCAAAGAGTATTTTCCTCCCTTTGATCATTTTTTGAATGGTATAGGGACTCAGTAAGTTGAAATTTATTAAATCCAGAATATGTGAATCTTTCCGTCGATCCCTTTTGGGCCATTTTTGCGAATCTCTGATAATTCCAATACTTTGAAGGTTGATCGCCGGAATCAGCAAGCTTTCGTCCTTATCCTCAATAAGGTATGAAAATGGGAAATCAGTTGTATCCGAGTGGCGGTAATGACGCCCCATCACCAATGAGAATGCTCCAATTCTGGATGGCCAGAGCAGATATGAATCACTTGCAGTTTTTGTTCCCCGTTCAACAATCCCCTGATGAATGGGGCCTAATTTATAAAGATGGTTGCTTTGGTTTGAACCGCTACCAGCATTTAAAAACGAAAACAACCCGGAAATCAGAAGCGTTGATTTATGGTGCGATACCGTATATGGCCCGGCAAAGATCGAACAGGCTTCGCCATGAAGCCCCTGGCAGTTTGCAAAAAAAACAGATTCGACAGCGGAATAGTGTTTATCCAGAATGCAACCCTGCCCTACAAAACAGTTGGAAATCAGTGTTGAATCGGTAATTCGGGATCCTGAACAGACAATGAAATTCTCAAGAATCACCCCTTGACCGATCTCCACAGGATCAGAAGCTGAACTATTGATTGTACCATTGACAATTTTCGAAACTCCTTCGAGCAAGGCATAAGGACCAACTTTAACATTGCGCATAATACCGCAATTAATGATCCTTACTCCATTGCTTATTACGCCGATTGTGTCGGAAACAAAGTCAGCGTATTCTGCGACAAATTTCTCGATAACTTCCACCAATTTTACCCTGTCGCGGTACAATGCCAGAATATAGGCGACGTGTGATGAGAGGTAATCGTAAATAGGAATTTCACGACCTCCTGATTCATTGATCACTTTTATTCGCAGCCCGTTCCCAAACGAACTTTTGTTTTCAACGGCAAGTTGATTTAAATTGTGAATAACGACCCGTTCACCGATCCTGTAATTGGCAATATAACTTTTTACATTGCTGATCAAAGCATTATTGCCAATGGTACAATTGTGGATATGGGCATTGAGAATTCCTGTCTTCATCCTAACACCGCCAAAAAGAGTGATCTCTTCATCGAAACGACCCAGGTAGTTATATCCTGAGAAATGCGTATTTTTAATGTTATCCGGTAAAAAATCAATGACAACTTCAATAAGATTCCAGTCTTCGCAGTAACATCCCTGCATGATTAATCGGCCAATCTCTTCATTTGCCAGTTTCCGATAGTTATGTTTTCCCATGAGGCAGAATAAATTAATATTTTGCGTAAAGGAAAGGTATTAACAATTCAAAACAGTTTAAAAAGAAGTAAATAAACCTAACATCGAATTAATAAATATAATATATAATTTTAAAGTATTATAATATAGTATATTTAAACCTATCATAAATTGATTAATTCTTTAGTAAGCCTTACTTTCAGATTTGAAGGAGGAATGTTGCAAGGTTTTGTGACCTTTCTAATTTCATTTTTTTGCGCAACCTGATTCGGCCAATTTCAGCGCTTTCAGGGGTGATATTGACCAATGAGGCAATATCCTTGGTTGTTAATCCAAGATGGATATAAGCGCAAATGCGTTGATCTTTTGCAGTTAAATCGGGATAACTTCCTTTTAATCGTTCGAAAAATCCCTGATGGACTTTTTCGAAATGGAGTTTAAAATCTTCCCAGTTAAACACTTGTCTGCGTTGATGTTCATCAATCTTTAGTACCATTTCTTTCACTTTATTACGGATTGGATCAGGAAGTGTGCTTTGGATAACTGAGAGGTTTTTCCGAAGATAGAGTACTATTTCATTTTTTTGAGCAATTCGGATCAATGTTGAGATCATTTCCCGATCTTTTCCAGCCAGTTCATCTCTGTATTTTTGGTTGGTTTTTGTTTCCCAGACCTGCGATTCTGACATTTTGGTGATCTGACCCAGCGCCGTTTTTAGTCTTGTAATATCACGTATTGAGCCCCTCTGACCCAGGTAACTTCCCATCCTGTCAAAAATTGCTCTGCTGTTCATTTCGCACCATCGTAATTGTTTCGTTCGTGTGAGCAGCCTGAATTCAATAAATTGACCTACTTGCATAAAACTTATTGAATCATGAATAAATTTTCGAAATCGGTTCAAATCATCACCAAAAATAATTTCGTTGAATAGGGATGAATCCTGGAAGAATTCGTTTGCAGTATACCCTGTTATATCGATACAGGCGGGGGAGATCCATATAAATGCGCCTTTAGGATCGATCCAGAATTCCCAGTCGAGGGCATAATCGGCGATGAGCTGGTATTTTTCTTTTTCTTCCCTGACGAAGTTATTCTCACTTTCAAGAAAGTGGATTTGCTCGTTCATTGCTGAAACCTGCTTTTCGAGTTCGGCTATTCTGATATTGGAGTTTGATGCCGCTTCATTATTCATTTCTATCAGATTTAATTTTTAAATGTCAGGTAAGACCTTCTAAATTCAGGGGTAATTCCTATCATCAAAAATATAAAAAATTAGAATACAAATTGTTACATAAAAATTGAACCTATCTTAAGATATAAATTTGCAAAAAGAGACGCGATGATTCGCGCCTCTATAATTTGCTGCAATTAATAAGATGTCAGTTATACAATTTCCGGCACGATAAAGGGTGCACGATAATTCCGGCTTAACATTCTGTCGGCTTCCGGATCGTTTACAAATGACTCTGATTTTGGATTGAATGTCAGTACACGACCGGTGCGATAGGCAATATTTCCAAGGTGTGCCAGCGCAGAGGAGAGATGTGCACTTTCGACCGGTCCATTCAGCATTGTTGAATCGTGTGCCCTTACTGCATCAATAAAATTCTTGAAGTGATCACCCCCCTCTTTCCCCTTCTTCCCTGGTTCTTTTTTATCTCCAAAAAATGTTTCATAGGTATCATAACCTTTAATTACCATATACCCCTTATCTCCATAAAAAATATTTCCTACCGATGAACCATCTTCTGCATTGGTATACCATGGGCGAACTTCAAACTGGATAATCTTTTTCTCTTCAGGGTAATGATAGATAGATGATAATACTTCAGGAGTCTCCTTGCAATCGTCCCAAAGGAATTTACCCCCCATCGCGGTAATTTTTGTGGGCAAACCTACATTAAGACCCCACATACAGAGGTCCGTTTCGTGAATCCCCTGGTTTCCAACGTCGCCATTGCCATAGTCCCAATGCCAATGCCAATTGTAATGAACCAGGTTTTTGGTAAACGGACGCTTTGGCGCCGGTCCGGTCCACAAATCATAATTTAATCCGTCCGGAACCGGCTCAAACGGTTTATTACCAATGTCAGGTCTGCTTCTGAAAACCAGTCCTCGGGCCATATAGACCTTCCCGATATAACCATCGCGTAATAACTGAATCGCTTCACGGATGGCAACTGAGCTGCGCAACTGAACACCGTGTTGTACAATCCGGTCATATTTATGGGCTGCTTCCACCATTTTACGCCCTTCCCAGATATTGTGAGACCCCGGTTTTTCGACATAGACATCCTTACCTGCCTGACACGCCCATATTGTAGCCAGGGTATGCCAATGATTTGGGGTTGCGACAGTAACAATATGAATGTCTTTATTGTCGAATGCTTTACGCATATCCTGTACAATATTAACCTTTTGACCATATTTCTTTTCAAACTCCTTTGCACGGTCGCCCGCAACATTAAGATCGGGATCAACGAAAGTAGTGATTTGAACATTTTTTTGTGCCATCAGCCCTTCAATGTGGCTCTTACCTCTCCCGTTAACACCTAATACTGCAGCATTAATCCGATCATTGGCTCCAAAAGCATGAGCAGGAATAATGGTTGGAATGGACAGCAGGGCGGTAGCTGCAGCCGATTTTTGAATAAAACTTCTTCTGGTTTCCTGATTTTTGTTTTCCATTCATAATTAGTTTTAGAATTTTCGAAAATGATCTTTTCAATCGTTCAAAATGATGCAGATTTAGGTATTTGGAGGGTGCAAAATAGTTAATATTCCTTTCAAATTATTGAGTAAGTTCAATAAAATTTATTGATTACCTTTGCATGTTTTACAATTTTAAAATTGGATTTTATTTCAGGAGAGGCCTCGGTGTTGGGTTTTCATTTGACTATGAATAAAATAAATTATTTAATTATGAGAATATTTACCCTTATCTTACTTGTTACTTTGACTCTGGGTTCATGTAAAGAAAGAATTTTAAAATCTGCAATTTTGCCGTCAGATTTTCATCAAACAATTGGAGGGAAGCAGGCTAAACTTTTTACTCTTACCAATAAAAATGGGATTGAGATGTCGGTGACTAACTATGGCGGGCGAATTGTCTCTTTAATGGTTCCTGACAGAAGTGGAAGATTGGAGGATATCGTATTGGGTTATGATAAGCTGGATGACTATATCAATTCCAATGAGCAGTATTTTGGGGCTGCTATCGGACGGTATGGAAATCGTATCGCAAAAGGTTCATTTAAACTCGATAATCTTCAATATAACCTTGCTATCAATAACCCTCCCAATAGTCTTCACGGTGGAGCCAAAGGATTTTCCTCAAAAATATGGGATGCCACTCAAAACGGAGAGAATGAGCTGGAGCTGACATTGGTCTCACCTGATATGGAGGAGGGTTATCCCGGGGAATTAAAGGTGATGATAATCTACAGGCTGACCGATAAAAATGAGGTCGCAATTTTTTATTCTGCCAGTACTTCAAAATCAACGGTACTAAACCTTACAAATCACAGTTATTTTAATCTTCACGGAGCAGGGAATGGCGACATCCTCGATCATATTTTATGGCTAAATGCCAATAAATATACTCCGGTTGATGCAAATCTGATTCCAACAGGAAATCTTGATCCGGTAACAGGGACCCCCTTTGATTTTACAACTCCGATAGCTGTTGGAGCAAGGATTAATGATAATACCGAACAGCTAAACTTTGGCAAGGGTTACGACCATAATTTTGTATTAAATAAAAAGGAAGACGAAAAGGTCTCCATGGCTGCCTCAGTCTATGATCCGATTAGTGGTCGGTTTATGGAGGTGTTCACCAATGAGCCTGGTATCCAGTTTTATTGCGGTAATTTTCTAAAAGGGAAAGAGGTTGGAAAAAAACATAAACAATACAATTTCCGTTCTGCGCTCTGTTTAGAAACTCAGCATTTTCCGGATTCACCGAATCATTCCGAATTTCCGTCTGTAGTTTTAAAACCAGGAGAGATTTACTCTTCCGCTTGTCTCTACAGGTTTTCAGTAAAGTAATTTTTTAATATGATTTGGAATAAAATAAAACGACCGTTTCAAAATGTTGGCTTTTTTTTAAAAGAGCATAGTCTCCCGTTTATATTGGAGAACAGTAAATTGGTGGCTCAGGCTATCTTTACAATCCTATCAATTGGGATCGGTATTTGGTTTATCAATCACGAACATACTGAACTGGCTGAAGTAAAACAGGTATTGTTCACTGCAGACTGGAAATTTGTTTTGGCAGGCATTCTTATGACTTTGGTATATATTATTCTACAAGGATTAATGTATGTCGCGTCATTTTCAGCTATCCGGCACCCTATATCCTTACTGAGTGCCACGATTTTATTTCTGAAGCGGAACCTGATCAGTATTTTTTTACCTGCTGGTGGCATTTCCTCCCTGGCGTTTTTTACGGGTGAAATTGAGAAAAAGGGGATTACAAAATCTCAAATCCATTTTGCTTCCTCTGTTTATGGATTTGTTGGGATACTTTCGGTGATCGTTGTGGCAATACCGATATTTATTTACGCATTAATTGCAGGAGGGCTTGGGTCTGGCGAATGGATTGCTTTTTTCGCTGTTTTGATTTTAATTGTATTTGTCTATTTGCTATACCGATCAATCGTAAAAAAGGGATTGTTCTACCGATGGCTCATTAACTCTTTTTCATTTTTTGAGGTTTTTTCTGTTGACATCAGGAACAACCGCATCAGCAAAAAACAATTCTTTATCACCGTTTTGTATTCGGTCCTTATCGAGTTTGCAGGCATTGCTCATCTTTACATTGCAATGGTTGCCCTAAATGTTAATCCCTCTCTGTTTGCAGCGTTTATGGGATATGTCATTTCAGTGATTTTCCTGATCGTTTCTCCTTTTTTAAGGGGACTTGGGGCGATCGAAGTTTCCATGACTTTCGTCCTTGTGCGGTTTGGATATTCGAATATTGAGGCAGTTACGATCACACTTCTCTACCGGTTTTTTGAATTTTGGTTGCCCCTCGTTGCAGGAATATTTGGTTTTTTATTGCAGATCAATAAGTTATTAATGCGGATTGTTCCTGCTTTACTTTTATTATCCTTAGGAATAATAAATATAGTCTCTGTGCTAACCCCCGCGATTGCAGAGCGAGTTCATTGGTTAACCGATTTTTTGCCTATGGATGCCATCATTGTTTCAAACTATTTTGTTTTAGTTCTGGGGCTATTTTTGTTGGTAACGGCGTCATTTATGCTCAAAGGGTTAAAAATAGCCTGGTGGTTTGCATTTTTCCTCTCATTTGTTTCAATGATTGGCAATTTGACCAAAGCTGGTGACTATGAAGAAGCTATTGCAGCATTTTTGGTTATTGTTGTATTGATATTTACAAAGAAGGATTATTATGTGAAAAATAATCCGCGATTACGAACAGTTGGAATACAGACTGCAGTTTTAAGTATGCTGGCAGTGCTTATATATAGTGTAATCGGATTTTATTATCTGGATAAAAAGCATTTTAATATTGATTTTAGTTTTCTACAATCTGTTCGTTATGCGTTGCAGAACTATTTTTTGGTTGGAAGTACCGATTTGGTCCCTGTTGACAATTTTGCAAATAAATTTATACTTTCGATTAATATCAGCGGATTCCTGACCTTGGTTTTTTTAATCTATACATTGATCCGCCCCTATTTCCTTAAAATATTTCCCTCACCACTGGAGTTGGAGCGACCACAGGAATTGGTAAGTCAATTTGGCAATTCTGCCCTTGATTATTTTAAGACATACCAGGATAAAATGATTTTTGAACCTGAGGGATTGAATGCCTTTATATCCTACCGACCAGCAGGAAATTTTGCGGTGGTTCTCGAAAATCCGGTTGCTCAGGATGAAAACCAGATGAAGCATTGTATCAGGCAATTTGATAAGTTTTGCTTTGAAATTGGATTAAAGAGTATCTATTACCGGGTTCCTGAAAACGATCTTCCCAACTACCGAAGTTTAAAAAAGAAAGTGATGTTTCTTGGACAAGAAGGGATCGTAGACCTGAACCTTTTTTCGCTTGAGGGAGGTGCAAAAAAATCGATTCGCAATGCACTCTCCAAGGTTAAGGAGCGTGGGTATACTTCCCATATCCATCATCCACCTATAAAAGACGGTCTGCTTCAGAAAATTAAATCGGTTTCAGATGAATGGCTCGAAGAAACGGGTAGGAATGAGATTATTTTCTCACAAGGGATGTTTATTTGGGGTGAACTAAAACAGCAAACACTCATTACTGTTGAAAATGCGGAGGAGAAAATAGTTGCTTTTTTGAATATTGTACCAGATTATGCTCCGGGTGAAGGAACTTGCGACTTGATCCGGAAAACTTCGGATGCTCCCAATGGTGTTATGGACTATATAATGGTTGAACTTTTTCGTTATTTAAAATCGGAAGGTTTCAGTTCTGTCAATATTGGGTTTGCACCCATGTCGGGTCTGAATGATCCATATACCTTTAAGGAGAAATCGATGAAGTTTGCTTATGAGAAAATCAGAGGGTTCTCCCAATACAAAGGATTGCGGGAATATAAGGAGAAATTTGCTACAGTTTGGTTAAATAAATACCTGATCTATGAACATGATTTCGATCTGCTTCAGATTCCGGGAACCTTAATGAGGGTTATAAAACCATAATATTTCGGTTGTAGAGACACATTTCAACTGTGTCTCTACAATTTAAGAGCTATTTGCTGCCAAAGAGAAGGATAATTACTCCTGTAACGATTCCAATCAGCAGCCAGCCCTTCTTTTTTATGTTTTTTTCATGAAAAATAATCGCTCCCAGGGCAAATGAAATGATGACTCCTCCTCTGCGAAGTGCCGATATTACTGAGATCAGCGATCCGTCACACCCTATCGCATAGAAGTAGAGAAAATCGGCAATTACAAGAAAAACGCCGATCATGGGAATAGACCACCGCCATTGAAATGGGGTATTTTGATCTCTTCTGGGATACCATAAAAAGATAATTATTGGCAGAAGAAGACCAATCTGGTAGATCGCAGACCAGGCCTGCATTGCCATTTTATTGAAATTGTGAACCAGAAATTTATCGTATAGGCCGCTGACAGATCCTAACAGTGTACCTGCGATCAGGAACAGAACCCACTTATTGGTGGTGAAATGAAATCCTTCAGATTTTCCGGCAAGAGAGAATAAATAGAAAAATAGCAGGGTAACGGCAGTTCCAATCCATTGAATCGGTGTAAGATGCTCAGAGAAGATTATAATTGCACCCAAAATTATCCAAATAGGACCCGTTGCCCGTATCGGAGATACAATAGTGAGTGGGAGATGTTTAATGGCAAAAAATGCAAAAATCCAGGAACTTGTTACGATCACCGATTTAAGAAGAAAATATACATGTTGTTCAGGAGGTACGGTTGGTATGAAAAAAATTGTCTGATTTAAGAGTGCCGGATAGTAAGCTGATATTAAAACTAAAGGGAGAAAAATTGTTGCATAGGTGAGGGTAGAGAAAAAGAGGACGGGTAAAACCGCATTATGATTAAGAGAGAGCTTTTTAAAGACATCATACGTTCCAAGAAAAATAGCCGAAGCGATGGCAAATAGTGCCCACATAGGTTATATATTAAGCCGTCAAAGGTAAACTTGCAGCAAATATTCCATCTATATTTAAGATTATTAGAATATTAAATATCCACTATTTCTTCCGGAAGACATCGGTAAGTATTTTTGCCTTCAGTGAGAGCTTATTTAATCCTTCATCGATCAGCCCTTTTTCAAAATCGTCTGTAAACATCATTTCCGGATTTTCCTCGGGCTCATTCGGATAGATCAGAATAAAATCGAAGTTTTCGAAGTTCTTCGCCATTAAACGGGGGATCCCCTCCTGGTTGATTTTGTACGATATGCCGCCATTACGTGGAAGTGTAATAATGATAAGGTCTGAAGAATGAATTAATGGGGAGATATCCATAAAGTCATTCCAATCGGTAAATTCAATGTGCTTAATTGTAAGTGCGATCTTAACACTTTGCATATATTCCTTAACATGTCTGAAAGTTTGGGGGGTTGAAAGGAAATCCAAAGGAACTTTAAGCGTTTTTGCCAGTCGGAACACCCGATCAAGCCAAAGATTGAAGCCATACTCCCGATCTCCGTATCGGGGACAAACAACCACAATCTTTTTATGTTGACTCAGGTGGGGTGAAATACTACATACCCAGACAGCCTGGCTTGTATTCTCAACAATATATTTAATAACATTTCCGAAAAGAATATCGGTAAACTGGCTTTTTAATGCAAATCCGATAATGATTTCAGTTGCAAATATTTCAGTGGCAACACGTTTTATTCCGCTAGGGACATTTTGACTAATTGTAGTTATAATTTCAACTTCCTGATCCACTGCAGCAGCATGGACCATTGCCTTTTCGAGAGTTTTTTTAGCCTCAACCAATTTTTGCTTTGCCTCAAGGTCGTCTTCAACAACCGAAAGACTGACGATTGGAAACCGATTTTTCGGGTTTTTTATTGCAATTGCCAGATCAAGCAACCGCTCCATATTATTGGGATTATAGATTGGAACGAGAATTTTTTGATCGCGTACCGAGGGCAGAATTGGGTCATTAAATTTATCCATAATCAGGACCTTTTTGGCGGAGTGTTCTGTCACAAAGGATGCAACAAGGCAAGTCACAAGAATTAAAACAATCGTTCCATTCAGTATATTTTCATCCACAATTCCAATCCGGAATCCAACCATAATTACTGCGATCGTGGCAGCAGCATGGGAACTGCTTAAACCAAAGATAAGGTTTCGGTTAGCCTTGGAATATTTGAAGATGACAGAGGTAATCCAGGCTGCAATATATTTACCGATAAGTGCTACAATGGTTAAGGTTCCTGCAATTATAAGTGCATGAGGCCCTTTTAAAAGTACACTAAGGTTAATTAACATTCCGACACTGATCAGAAAAAAGGGGATAAACAATGAATTTCCGACAAACTCGAGCCTGTTCATCAGGGAAGAAGTATGCGGAATAAGTTTGTTCAAGGCAATCCCTGCGGCAAAGGCACCAATAATGGGTTCAAGTCCTGCCAACTCAGATAAAAAGGCAGCCAGAAAGACCATCGCAAGAACAAAAATAAAATGGGAATTTTTCTCCCCTTCAAAGTTCCTGAAAAACCATGTTGCGAGCTTGGGTATCAACCATAAGACAATTGCAAGAAACAATAAAACGGATATCGAGAATTTTATCCAGAAATTTATAGTTAATTCTCCGCTCACTGAGCCACTTATGATTGCAAGTATAATTAAGACTGCAGTGTCAGTAAGCATCGTACCACCCACGGTAATACCCACAGCTTCATTTCTCGATATTCCCAGACGGCTTACTATCGGATAGGTGACTAATGTATGTGTAGCAAACATACTTGACACTAAGAAGCTTGTCGCAAAGCTAAATTCAAGAAGGTATCGGCATACCGGATATCCGATCGAAAATGGGATTATAAAAGTGAAGAATCCGAAAACCAGGCTCTTATGTTTATAGTTGGCAAAACCTTTTAAATCAAGTTCAAGTCCGGCAAGAAACATTATATAAAGTAATCCAATGGTAGAAAAGAGATCAATTGCCGAATTCTTGGCAATCAGGTTCAATCCGTGAGGGCCTATGATGACTCCTGAAAGGATTAATCCTATAATACCCGGAACTTTAATCCGTCGGAATAAAAGTGGAGCAAGAAGGATAATAAACAAGATCAAAGCAAAAACAAGAACATTACTCTGAAAGGGGGTTTGAAATATATGCTGAAAATTCTCAAGTACTTTATCCATCTTCAAAGACAATTATCTGCTTATTTCCCGGTTTAAAAAGGCATCTCAAAATTATTCTTTTAATGGTAGAATATGCACAGCCTCTCTTATTTTTTATTTACAATTAACCCTCTCTGGCTTAAAGTGTAAATTTTTCCAAATTATGACTTTTGTAATGGATCTAAAATAATTTCTGTGTTTCTGGATCTTATTTACGTAGGAATATAAAACTTATCAACTAAAAAGTGTTCATTACTGGCTGATCAATTCGATTGTGAAATTTTTGTTTTTCACTATATTTGTGCAAAATCCTTTTTAAAATGGTCCCAGGTTATTCTGAAGAATCGATTCGTACGCTTGATTGGAAAGAACATATCCGCAAGCGGCCGGGAATGTATATTGGCAAGTTGGGCGATGGCTCAGCTGGCGATGATGGCATTTATGTTTTATTGAAAGAGGTTCTCGATAATTCTATCGATGAGTTTATGATGGGAAACGGCCGGAAGATAGATGTTATCGTTTCGGACGAGCTTGTTTCTGTGCGAGATTATGGACGGGGCATTCCCCTTGGAAAGCTGATGGATGTGGCATCACGAATGAATACAGGTGCCAAATACGACTCCAAAGTTTTCAAGAAATCGGTAGGATTGAATGGGGTGGGTATTAAGGCCGTAAATGCGTTATCCCATAAGTTTTCGATAAAGGCGGTTCGGGATGGCCGGATGAAAAGAATCGATTTTTCAAAGGGTGAAATAGTTAAAGATTACGAAGAGGTTGCAACAGAAGAGGTAAATGGCACCGCTGTGGCATTTACCCCTGATAGTGAGATATTTAAAAACTTCCACTATGTTGAGGAGTTTGTCGTCCCACTTTTGAAGAATTATACTTTTCTGAATGCAGGGTTAATTATAAACTTTAACGGAGAAAAATACCTTTCAAAGAATGGACTATATGATTTACTTGAGGAGAACCTTGATCAGGATCCGGTCTATCCGATAATTCATCTCAAAGGGGAGGACATTGAATTCGCTCTGACTCATAGCAATCTTTACGGTGAAGATTATTATACGTTTGTAAATGGCCAGTTTACCCCGCAGGGGGGAACCCATCTGGCTGCTTTTCGGGAAGCACTTGTAAAGACAATCCGTGATTTCTACCATAAAGAGTTTGATGCTTCCGATATTCGGGCATCTATCGTTTCGGCCTTAAGCATTAAAGTTGAAGAACCGATTTTTGAGTCGCAAACCAAAACCAAACTGGGTTCCAAGGATATGGGTCCGGACGGACCTTCGGTGCGGAATTTTATTATGAATTTTGTCCAGAAAGAGCTTGGCAATTTTCTTCACAAAAATGGCCAGACTGCTGAAATCCTCCTTAAAAGAATTCAGGAATCAGAGCGGGAGAGGAAGGCAATTTCCGGAATTCAAAAACTGGCCAAACAACGGGCTAAAAAGGTAAGCCTTCATAATAAAAAATTGCGTGACTGCAGGATTCATTATAATTCAAGTCATGAGTTTAAGGAAAACAGTTCTATTTTCATTACAGAAGGGGATTCTGCGAGTGGTTCGATCACCAAATCGCGTGATGTTACCACCCAAGCCGTTTTCAGTTTACGGGGAAAACCGCTGAACAGTTACGGATTAACGAAGAAAATTGTATATGAAAACGAAGAATTTAACCTGCTTCAGGCTGCCCTGAATATCGAAGAAGGCATTGACGAACTGCGTTATAATAAAGTTATTATTTCAACAGATGCTGATGTTGACGGGATGCATATCCGGTTATTATTGATCACCTTCTTTTTGCAGTTCTTTCCTGAACTGATTAAAAAAGGGCATCTTTATATCCTGCAGACTCCGCTATTCCGGGTTCGGAATAAAAAGAAGACAATCTATTGTTATTCCGAACAGGAGCGTGATATGGCTGTTAAAGTCCTTGGAGCAACTCCTGAAATAACCCGGTTTAAAGGTTTGGGAGAGATCTCACCCGATGAATTTAAAAACTTTATTGGCGAGGATATCCGCCTTGATTCTGTCATTCTGAATAAGAATGAATCAGTCTCCGACATGCTCGAATTTTATATGGGAAAGAATACGCCTGATCGTCAGGATTTTATAATTGAAAATCTGCATGTGGAGAAGGACGAACTTTAACTGAAATCAACCTTGTCGTTGTGATCTTTATAACCAGCTAAATAATATAAACAACCCCAATTCAATTGTAAAAATGTCTAACGAAGAAGATATCGAGCAATTACCGGTCCCGGATGAGAATGAGGCAAAAAAAGAGCTTCATCATATCGTTTATTTGTCGTCGATGTATCAGAATTGGTTCCTCGATTATGCTTCTTATGTTATTCTCGAAAGAGCAGTACCCTATGTCAATGATGGATTGAAACCTGTACAACGTCGCATTCTTCATGCAATGAGGCAAATGGATGATGGTCGGTACACTAAAGTGGCTAATATTATTGGGCAAACAATGATGTATCACCCACATGGTGACGCTTCAATTGGTGATGCTTTGGTTCAGCTTGGGCAGAAGGATTTGTTGATTGATGCACAGGGAAACTGGGGAAATATCTTAACCGGTGACGGGGCTGCCGCACCTCGTTACATCGAAGCCCGCCTCTCAAAATTCGCACTCGAGGTGGTCTTCAATCCTAAGACGACCAAATGGCAGCTCTCTTATGATAGCCGAAATCGCGAACCTGTTACCCTGCCAGTTAAATTTCCACTCTTACTGGCACAGGGGGTTGAAGGAATTGCTGTAGGTCTGGCATCCAAAATCCTCCCTCATAATTTCATTGAACTGCTCGATGCCTGCATAGCGTACCTTAATCATAAACCTTTTGAACTCTATCCTGACTTTCTTACAGGGGGTTATATTGATGTTTTAAAATATAACGATGGGTTACGAGGTGGAGCAGTTAAGATCAGGGCAAAAATTGAAAAAATTGATAGTAAGACACTTGCAATAACTGAGATCCCATTCGGAAGGACCACATCGTCTTTGATTGAGTCGATCGTCAAAGCAAACGAAAAGGGGAAGATTAAGGTTAAAAAGATTGACGACAATACTGCAGCTAATGTCGAAATCTTAATTCATCTGATGCCCGGCATCAGTTCCGATAAAACGATAGATGCCCTTTATGCGTTTACCGATTGCGAAGTTTCCATCTCTCCCAACGCGTGTATTGTTGAAGATGACAAGCCCCGATTTATCAATGTTACTGAAATCCTTAAAAAATCGGTTGATAAAACAGTCGATTTACTTAAGCTTGAACTCGAGATTCATATGGGTGAATTGGAAGAACAGTGGCATTTTGCCTCGCTGGAACAAATTTTTATTGATGAACGGATTTATAAGGACAAAGCTTTTGAAGATTCTGCAAGTATTGATCAGGCTGTAAGTCATATCGATAAACGGCTTGAGCCCTGGAAACCGAAATTCAGACGCGAAATCGTCCGCGAGGATATTCTTAAATTACTTGAAATCAGGATGGGGCGCATCCTGAAGTTCAACACCGATAAGGCTACAGAACTTATAAAGGGGATTGAGGACAGTATAGCTGAGGTTCTTGCAAATATTCAAAACCTTATTCCTTATACCATTGACTGGTACGAGCATCTTAAGACAAAATATTCAAAGGGGAGGGGACGCAAAACCGAAATCCGGAGTTTTGAAAATATTGAGGCGGCAAAGGTTATTGTTGCTAATGAAAAATTATACATCGATCGCGATGAGGGATTTATTGGAACGGGGCTAAAAAAAGCTGAATACCTTTGCGATTGCTCTGAGATTGATGATATCATTGTTTTTCGCCGCGATGGCACCTATTTTGTTACGAAGGTAAGCGAAAAAGCATTTATTGGCAAAAATGTGATTCACGTTGCGATTTTTGAGAAAAACGATAACCGGACAATTTATAACCTTGTTTACCGCGACGGCAAGGCAGGTTCAACCTATATGAAGCGATTTAGTGTGACTGGAGTTACCCGTGATAAGGAGTACAATATGACTATGGGGAGCGATGGCTCCCGAATACACTATTTCAGCGCCAATCCAAATGGTGAGGCAGAAGTACTTCGGATTACTTTTAAGCCTAAACCAAAGCTTAAAAAACTTGTCGATGAAATTGATATGGCTCAGCTTGCCATCAAAGGGCGTCAATCGATGGGTAACCTTGTAACGAAAAATGAAGTTCATAAAGTAACACTCAAGGAGAAGGGAATTTCCACACTTGGCGGCCGGAAGATCTGGTTCGATGAAGATGTCCTGCGCCTCAATGCAGATGGAAGAGGTAAATACCTCGGAGAGTTTATCGGAGATGAAAAAATTCTTGCAATCGATAAGGATGGCGGATACCAGGTCTACTCTTATGATCTTGAAAACCACTTTGAAAAGAATATTCTTTCAATTGAAAAATTCCGTCCCGATAGAATTGCAACGGTTGTTTATTTCGATACTGAACAGAATTTCTATTACGTAAAACGATTCTCGGTTGAGACGAATAGTGGTAAGCCGTGTACATTTATTGGTGATCATCCGGGAAATAAATTTGTCAGTATAACATGGGCATCATACCCGCGTATCGAAATTGAATTCGTGGCAGATAAATATAACCGGATGAACGAGATTATCGATGTTGCCGATTTTATTGGGGTTAAATCCTACAAGGCAAAGGGAAAGCGACTATCGAGTTATGGCGTATCCAAAATTATTGAGCTGGAACCAATTATTGAAGATGAGGAACCTAAACCAAACGAAGTACCACCACCGCCTGTAGTTGATGTTCCGTTTGAGATTATTCGGCATCCTGACGAAGGTGATATCAGTCAAATGGAAATAAATTTTGAGTAATGAAGATTTACCTCATTGGGTACATGGGTTGCGGGAAATCTACAATTGGCAGAAAAATTGCTGATCTAATGGGTATTAGCTTTGTTGATCTTGATAAATTCATCGAAGAACGCTATTTTAAGTCTGTTCCGGCCATTTTTGCAGAAGAGGGAGAGGAGCGATTTAGGGAGAAGGAGCGGGCTGCTTTACTTGAGGTTTCAGAATTTGAAAATATTGTTATCGGAACCGGCGGAGGTGCCCCCTGCTTTTTTGATAATATGGAGGTCATGAACAGTCAAGGGGTTACCGTTTATATTGCCCCCGATACCGAAGTGCTGGCAACCAGGCTAATCAAATCAAAAACGGAACGACCTTTGATCGTTGGAAAATCGTATGAGGATCTTATTCTGTTTATTAATGAAGCCCTGAAAAAAAGGGCACCCTATTACGAAAAGGCCAAAATCATCATTCGGGGTGAGAATAACCTTGATCCGCAGCTGGTTATTGACAAAATTGCTCAACTAAAATAAAAAAGATTACCTGCCAGGGTAATCTTTTTTATTTTATGCAGTTTGCTTACTGACGTTCCGGTAGGTGTAGGCATAGAAAATATGCCTTCTTGCAAACCTCAATAAGGTAGATGAATTGAGAAATTTATTATAGATGTTTTTTGGAATTCCAAAGTATTCATAAACGCTCCCATCCTGAAAGGTGATTTTTAGCGTTTGACCTTTATAGGAATAATCCTCAATTCCGGAATTATTCGTCGTATTAGTATAATTATCCAGATTAAATGCTTGTGTTTCAGGAGCAATACTCACAAGGAAATGGTAAGCCTCTATAATATTCTTGCTCTTATGCTCAGCTTCTGCTTTGCGTTCTTCATCAATATATTTATCGGGGTGCCACTCTTTTATTAAATTCCGGTAGGTGGTCTTTAGTTCAACAAGATCAGCATTTGGAGTGATGTCCAGTAATCGTCTGTATTCAATAATACGCTTCATGAATGTATTTAAGGTAATTTATTTTAAGGGTGCAAAGGTAATCAAAACTACTTAACTACCTAACTTGCATTGAGGAAGTTGATCCCTTTTATAAATATTCAGATAATAAAAACAATTATTCTAAAAAATGATAACTGCTATTTATTCAATCTGTGAATCTGTTCCCTGATGTAGGTTCCGCATTCGGTTAAATCGGATGATTCCCAGTTCCCTTTGGCAGATGTGCCAGGTTTAATAAGGGCAGTGGTCTCATTTTTATCAGTTATATGCCATACGGCCCAACTTAGCCGATTTTGCTCAAGCCAATTAAGCCAGGTAGTGGTCTTTTCGTAATTATATTCTCCATTTCCGTTTGATTGAGCTACCCCCCATTCAGTAACAAACAGGGCGATACCCCTTTTCAGTGCCAGGTCCCCTTTTGCCCTAAGCTTTTCCTGGTGGCCGGGGTCTGAGGAATAGAAGTGGAATGAATAGGCTAGGTTGTCAAAGCCTGTAATCGGTTCTAAGGCAGCAATATCAACGTCCTGGTCCCACGAAGGACTCCCAATAACTATTACATTTTTGGAATCATACTTCCGGATAGCTTTAATTACTTCGATTGAATAGGATTTTACTGCAGGCCAGCTTTGGTGGACAGGTTCATTAAATATTTCATAGATGATATTGGGTTTACCACCGTATTTTTTGGCCATCGTTGAGAAGAACGCTTTCGATGCTTCCAGATGTTGTTCAGCATTATGATCGTGCCAGTCAATCAGGACATAAATCCCATTTTTTATTGCCTGGTCAATGACTTTTACCATCAGGTTCAAATGCATTTCATGATTTTGAAGGTAGCCCCCATTTGGCTGTACCCCCATTGCTGCACGCAAAAGAGTTATTTTAAAATCCTTCACCAGCCAGTCAACAATTTCCGGATTATAATATTTTTTTCCTTCCCAAATACTCCAGGATAAGGAGATTCCGCGTAATTGGGGTGGAATCCCTGCGTTATTTACAAGTTGATTTCCCTGAACCTTCAGTTGGCCATTCAGGTCCACACATCGAAATGTTTTGGCCTGAATGTACAATGAGAAAAGAAGCAATGTTGCAATAAGTACCCTAAGTCTCATGTCTTTTTGGATTTATTAACTGATACGATTGTTTGAAGAGTCTGTTTTTGCAATATATTTGGATGGAAGTACACCAAATTCGTTTTTAAAGTGTTTACTAAAATATTTTGGATCATTAAATCCCACCTGAAAGGCAATTTCGGAAACGTTCATCTGGCTTTTCGACAAGAGCAGTGCTGCCCTTTTAAGTCGAAGAGAGCGGACAAATTCCAGAGGAGGTCTTCCGGTAAGGGCAAGAATTTTTTTATAAAGTAAGGTCCTGCTCATCCCCATATCACGGCTCATTGCTTCAACGGAATAGTCAGTCGTTCCCATGTTTTTTTCAACCAGTTCCAGAGCCTTTCGCATAAACTGTTCATCGAGCGAAGTAACTGCAATATCCTGTGCTTCAATGTGTATCTTGCTGCGAAATACTTGTCGTGCATTTCGTCTTAAACTGATAATATTGGATATTTTTGCTTCAAGGATTTGAAAATTAAACGGCTTTGTAACGTAATCGTCTGCTCCGGTCTCCAAACCTTCCAACTGCTGCTGCTCTGAGGATCTTGCTGTTAAAAGAATCAAGGGGATATGGCAAATGGTTCGGTCTGATTTAACTCTTCGGCAAAGTTCGATACCGTCCATTTGAGGCATCATAATATCACTTATAATTAAGTCAATAGTGGTATGTGTGATGATTTTTAAGGCTTCAACGCCATTTGAAGCTTCATAAATGTGATATTTCTGCAGCAGGTTATCCTTCAGGTAAAAGCGCAAATCATCATTATCCTCTGCAATTAATAATACCGGTCTGGTGCTAGGATTCAGATTTTCAATATTTTCAGTGGCTACATAATGATCATGAACGATTTCCTCCACCGTTGTTATAACCGGAACCGACAGGCCTGAATTGTTAATTGGCAGTATAACCTTAAAACAACTGCCTTTTTGGATTTCACTGGTTACGAAGATTTCACCTTCATGCAGTTTGACAAATTCAGCCACCAAAGAGAGGCCGATTCCGGTCCCTTTTTCCACCTGCCCGGTAGAATCAACCTGAAAAAACCTTGTGAAAATTTTATCTATCTTATCGGCTGGAATTCCAATTCCAGTATCTTCAACTTTGATAACAAGCAGATGCTTTTCGCTGTTAAATGGGTCATTTGTGACCGCTTTTATTTTTATCGAGACAGACACCAGGCCATATCCGGGTGTAAATTTAAAGGCGTTTGAGAGCAGGTTAAACATGATCTTTTCCAGTTTATCCTTGTCGAAGAAGGTGTTTAACTCCTTAATCTTTGTCCGGAAAACCAGCTGAATATGTTTTTGTTCACTTAAGTTCTTAAATGATAAAACTGTTTCATTCAAAAAAGATACAATATCCCCCATAGATGGGTTATAGTTAAATCCCTGTACCTCGAGTTTTCTGAAATCGAGTAATTGATTAACCATTAGTAATAATCTTCGGGCATTTTGCTCGATTAATTTAAGATATTTTGCTTCCGGTTTCTCTTTAAGTTCACTAAGCAATTTTTCAACGGGTGCCATTATTAAGGTTAATGGTGTCCGAAATTCGTGGGAAATATTGGTGAAGAATTTGATCTTAAGTGAGTCTATTTCGTGAATATGCTGATTTTCAATTCTCTCATTTTCAATCCGCATATTGATTCTTTCACGAATGATGATCAGTTGACGAAGGAAAATTAAAATCAAAAATATCACGATGGCATAAATCAGATAAGCCATCCAGCTTTTCCAGAAAGGGGGGAGAACCACGATTTTGAGTGAAATCTCCTTTCCATTTGAATTCCCTTTTACCTCCTTAACATGGAAAGTATAGGTTCCATTATTCAGATTTGTATAAGTGGCTGAATTTTTCTTTCCGTCAGTTGTAATCCATTGATTATTAAATCCATCTAGCTTGTAAGCGTAATTATTCTTCTCCGGATAGAAATAGTTGAGTGCAATAAACTCGATTGTAAAAGAATTTTCGCTGTACTTTAGCTCAATCTCATTTGTATTAAAAATGGGTTTATCGAGAATAATCCGATTATCGTAATTTTGGCCGTAAGGAATACTCTTATTGAATATCCGGAAATCCCTGAATATCATTTTGGCGGGCTGGTCGTCTTCCTTTATTTCGTCAGGATAGAATGCATTTAATCCATCAGGGCCACCAAAAAATATTTCTCCGTCTGAGGTACATACTGCTGAGGAGGTATTAAATTCCTTCCCCTGAAGTCCGTCTGACAGACTATAGTTTGTAATTTTAAAATCGAAATGGTCGGTATTTTGAATATTTTTTAATTCAATTCTTGAAATTCCGTTTTTTGAACTTATCCAGAGATTTTTGTTTTTATCTTCAACGATTCCATGAATACTGTTGGAGGGTAATCCATCAGCAGTTGTAAAGTGCCTGAATGAATTATTTGAATAATTTAGAATGTTCAAACCATTATTAGTTCCGACCCAGAAGAATCCGCGACTATCTTCCAAACTGGTGGTCACCTCATTATCGATGATTGATTTTAAATCGCCAGGTCTGTTTTGCTGGCAGGTAAAGGATTTTAAATTTTTGTCGTACCTTGATAAGCCCAAAGTAGTTGTTATCCAAAGATTTTTTTCTTTATCGCGATATATTGAAGTAATGTAATCGTTACATATTCCGCTATTCGTTGAATTAATGCGATCGAAGTCTCCGGTTTTACGATTTAACCGATTGAGTCCGCTACCCAAGGTCCCGACCCACAGATTTTCCTGTATGTCCTCACCGATTCCGTAGATCCTGTCATCTGAAATAGAGGTTGAGTCGCCAGGTTTATTTTTATAAACCGTGAACTTGCCAGTGACGGGATCTAGCATATTCAACCCTCCAAAATAGGTGCCGATCCATATTTTGTTCTCGTGGTCCCTGAAAAGAGATACGATTATATTACTACTCAAGGAATTGTAGTTTAATGGATTAGATTGTATTCTGGTGATTTTTTGTGTAGTTCTTTCAAGATAATTGAGACCTCCACCATCAGTACCAATCCAAATATTTTTATATTGATCTTCAATTATTGCATTTACATCATTATGGCTCAGACTGTTGGGGTCTCCTGCCTGATTCCTGTATATACGGAATTGATTAATGTTTTTCTTGTAGAAATTTACTCCTTTTTTAGTCGTTCCAAGCCAGACAATTCCTTCCTTATCGCAAAGGACAAACGAAAGTCCATTCGAAGAAAGTTTCTGATCATCAAATGGTTGGTGTCTTAGATTTGTCAGTGACAGGAGTTTTTTATCAATAATATAGGCTCCTCCTCCGTCAGCTGCTACCCAGATCAACCCATCATCATTTTGTGAAATCGCACCAATTCGTTGTAATCCCTCTTCACTGCTGAATTTATTAATGTATCTGCTGTTCCATGCTTCATGATTAATATCAAACAGATAAAGTCCATTTAAATTCCCCACCCATAGATCGTTTTCACTGTCAATAAATAAGCGGGTAAGACTATTCCTGGAGCTCTTATCATTATCAGGAATTTTAAACTTCCTAAATGTTTTCTGCGATTGGTTGTATTTGACTATAAAGCCGTTTTTTGTACTCATCCAAATATTGCCGCTGTGGTCATGTACGATTGACATAATACCGTTCACTGGAGAACTGCAGGTTGTACTATCAATTAAGAGGTGAGAGATTGCTCCGGTTTGACTTGTGAAGCAAAAACAACCACTGTTGGTTCCGATCCAGTTATTTCCCTCATTGTCAGAGATCAATGCATTAACATAGAGTATATCAGCACAATTATGGCGAACAGATGAACTATAGTTTAATTTCTTAAATTCATAAGTAGTGCCATTCAGTATACTTACACCGGAGGAAGTTCCAATTAACAGGTTCCCATTTTTATCCTCTGAAATTGCATTGATTGTATTTGAGGCAATTGATCCATTTATAGGATTTCCGGTAGTAAAATCTTCAAATCCGGAGCCGTCGAACCGATTCAGTCCTGCGTTGGTTCCAAACCAGACAAATCCCTTAGAATCGCGGTATACACAGGTTATTTGATTCTGCGATAAACCATTGTTAACATTGAGATGGGAAAAAACATACCTGTTTTCCTGGGCAGTTAAGTATTGATTTACAAAGAGAACAGACAGAATTAAGACAAATATAATTCTTGCTCGGCTCTTAGGGTGAGACTTATTATAATGATCACCACTGAGATTTGGTATAGCAGATAATTCAGGCTTTTTCAAATAATGTTGGTTATTGCAGGTTTGGTAAATCGCATACAAATTTTAATCCTTTCGAAGTGATAAAGATACAATAAGGTAAAGATTAAATAACTAATTATAGGTTATAATTTACATTTGCCCCCCCTTTTTGAAACAAATTACCCCTTAAGCCGTCACAAACAACCTATTCTTAAGAACAAATGGATCACCCCAACCACGGTTTATGAAAGTACATTTGAATACATTTTTTAACAAGACTTAACCAAACTGCTTGCTAAAATCATCACCCATTATGAAGAATCCAAAATACATGTATCTCATTATTGAGGTGATCATCTACCTGATCATTATCGCCAGTATTCTAATCTTAATTAATAATTTATGAACCATTTATTAAAGTATTAACCCAAAATCAAACTCGTTATTAATTCTTTTAATTTTTAAACTTAAGTCTATGTATTTATGAAACCAATCCAAAATTATTTTTCGCCAGGAGGGAAGTGGACAGGAAAATTCTTGACTATGATTCTTTTAATGGTTTTATTTGCTGGTCTGGCCAATGCTCAGCAAAAGAGTGTCAGTGGTAAGGTAACTGATGATTCAGGCGCACCTGTCCCGGGTGCCACGATCGTAGTAAAGGGCACTGCAGTTGGAGCAGTTACTGATTTAGATGGGAAGTTTGCCATCGGCGTACCCGCAACTGGTAAAACCATTGTTATTTCCTTTATTGGAATGACAACCCAGGAGATTCAGATCGGAAATCAGACCAACCTAAGTGTAAAATTAGCCTCGCAGACTATTGGACTTGAAGAGGTGGTTGCAATCGGCTATGGTGTCCAACGGAAAAAACTGGTTACTGGTGCTACAATTCAGGTTAAGGGTGAGGATATTCAGAAGATGAATACCGTTTCACCTATGACAGCATTGCAGAGCCAGTCGCCAGGTGTTAATATTACAAAAATTTCGGGTGAACCGGGAGCTGGTTTTAAGGTTGCCATCCGTGGTATCGGAACAATTGGAAATTCACAACCACTCTATATTGTGGATGGTGTTCCAAGAGGAAATATTGACTATCTGACCTCGAGTGATATCGAATCCATCGATATCTTAAAGGATGCTGCCTCGGCGGCGATCTACGGTGCCAGGGCATCTAATGGTGTAATTATGGTTACTACCAAAAAAGGGAAAGACGGAAAAGTGTCGGTTACTTATGACGGAAGCTATGGCGTTCAAAACGTGTTCAGAATGTTGCCGCTGCTTGATGCAAAGGAATATTTGATGATTGAGAATGAGCAGCGTATGAATTCGAGTCTTCCGCTTTATACAAAAACCGATTACGATGCCTTGCTTGGAAATGGTGTCTATGAAAGTATTCAGGATGGCACATGGAAGGGAACAAACTGGCTTAAACAAATGCAGAACAAGAACGCACCGGTCCAGATTCATGCAGTTAACCTTACCGGTGGAAATAAAGTTTCAACATTTTCCATTGGTTCATCCTACACCAACCAGGAGGGTATTTTTGGAGCTCCGGTTCAGTCAACCTATGAGCGTTATACCTTCCGGATTAATTCAGAACATGTTCTGCTTCACAAAGATTTCGATATCATCAAAGTTGGAGAGAACCTTTCTTTCACAAACAACAATAACCACGGTATAGCTACGGGGAATATGTGGTGGAATGATATTGCATCGGCTGCACAAACGATGCCGGTTCTTCCGATGTGGGCTTCCGATAAATCGGATCCTTCCTATCCTTATCATTATGCAATTCCCTGGAATGGAAACACTTCCAATCCGACTGCTTCGATGATTTACAGGGGTTCCAATATTTCTAAAAGCTTTAACCTGAATATGAATGCCCATGTGGAAATTCAGCCAATTAAAGGGTTGAAATACCGCAGTACATTCTCAGTGAACCCAAGTGCGTCAGCCTACAGAAGCTGGAATCCGACTTATAAATTGAGTTCAGTTAATGTTCAAACATCGAATAATGTGTCTCAAAGTTCGAGTTTTGGCGTTGGAGGATGGATGTTTGAAAATACGCTGAATTATGACTTTAAGGTCAAGGGGCTACACCACTTCAATGTTTTGGCAGGGATGAGCGCTGAACGTTCAGGGCTTGGTGAAGGAGAATCTATTACCAATTCGAATAGTGTATTCAACGATTTCCAGCATGCCTATATTGACAATGCAAATGTGGCCAGCACAGCCAGTATTGGTGGCAGTCCCTGGACAAAAGGGGGAATCTTGTCCTATTTTGGCCGTATCAACTACGACTATAAAGAGACTTACTTGTTGACACTTGTAATGCGTGCGGATGGTTCCTCAAACTTTGCACAAGGTCACCGATGGGGATCATTCCCTTCAATATCAGCTGGTTGGGTTGCAACGAATGAAAAATTCATGGAATCAACCAAATCGTTTTTAGATTTTCTAAAAGTCAGAGGTAGTTGGGGCCAAAATGGAAACCAGAGTATTCCAGGATTCCAGTATACTTCTCAAATTGCTTATAATACGGACAATACCCTTGCAAACTACTATTTTGGATCAGGTAAAACGGTTCCAACGCTGGGTGCTTATCCCTTAAACATCCCTACTCCTAATTTGAAATGGGAAACTTCGGAGCAGCTGGATCTTGGTTTTGATGCCCGCTTATTGGGTTCAAGATTGAGCGTAGCGTTCGATTATTATAAGAAAACTACAAAGGGTTGGTTGGTTGCTGCCCCTATTCTAGCCAGTTGGGGTGTCGATGCTGCACCTTTTATTAATGGTGGTACAATCGTAAATAAAGGTATTGAACTTGGTTTGAACTGGAATGACCATATAAACGGTTTTAAATATGGTGTAAGCGGTAATTTCAGTTTCAATAAAAATGAGGTAACCGATATTCAGAACAGTCAAAAACTTATTGCTGCGACTAATGTAAAACTTTGGGGTAACGGACCTTATATTGCACGCGCTCAGGTAGGTCAGCCTGTCGGATATTTCTGGGGTTACAAAACTGCAGGTGTATTCCAGAACAATGCAGAAGTTGCAAACTATAAAAATTCTGCAGGAGTGGTTATCATGCCAAATGCAGTTCCTGGGGATGTGAGGTTTGTAGATACCAATAAGGATGGAGTCATTGATGATAATGACAAAGTAAGGATTGGTGATCCTAACCCACACTTTATTTTCTCGTTAAACTTAAATGCCGAATATAAAGGTTTTGATTTACTGGTTTCAACCTATGGTGTTGCAGGGAACCAAATTGCCCGCGACTGGCATGATGCAGGTAGCCCGCAAAATAACTACACTACTGAAGTTTTGGGCAGATGGCATGGAGAAGGAACCTCGAACAGGCTTCCGCGTGTGACCGATGGATCTAGCATTAACCAGCAATATACCTCAGATCTTTTTATTGAAAATGGTGATTATTTAAAAATCAGCAACGTTACATTGGGTTACGATTTTAAGAAACTATTTAAGTCTGTACCAATGGAACAAATGCGGTTGTTTATTGCCGTTCAGAACCTATACACATTTACCAAATATTCAGGAATGGACCCTGAAATTGGTACAAGTACCGATGATTCAAATTACGGATGGACCAAAGGAGTCGACCTGGGATTTTATCCTAGTCCAAGGACTTGTCTGGTTGGTATAAGTTTAAAATTTTAATACCCGATAAATTATGAATAAGATATTTTTATTTATAGCTACAATCCTGCTATTAACAGGGTGTAAACAGAGCTTTTTAGATACTCAGAATCTCACTCAAAAAAGCAGTGATAACTTCCCGGGTACAGCTGTAGAAGCCGATCAGGCAGTCACAGGGATTTATGCAATCCTTCCTACCGGTTTTAGTGGTCTTGCAAGCCCACTCTTAATTTCTGAGATTTTGTCAGATGACCGGTTTGGTGGCGGTGGACAAAATGACCGTGATCCGCAAGCAATTGAATTTTTTCGCGTTAAAGTTCCCAATGAATTTGCAACTACATGGTCATCATGCTACAAGGGGATTTTCAGAGCAAATACGTTAATTGCTTCCATTAATAAACCAAAATGGGATAATGCTGCCCAACGGCAAAAAGTTTTTGGAGAAGCAAGTTTCTTAAGAGGTTATTACTATTTTGATTTAGCCCGTATGTTCGGACAGGTTCCATTAGTTATAAATCCTGCACCGGCTAATAATCCAAAAGCCTCAGCAGATTCTTTGTTTGCACAGATTGGACAGGACTTGAAAAATGCAATTGACTCACTTCCAGCAACCCCAATCAGTACTGGTTGGAAAGCTGCGAATATGGGTAGAGCGACAAAATGGGCTGCAGAAGGGATCATGGCACGGGCATTCCTTTTTTACACAGGTTATTATCAGAAAACTGAAATGAATTTGGCCGGTGGCGGAAAAGTTACCAAGGACCAGGTAGTAGCCTGGGTTGATGATTGTGTAGCCAATAGCGGTGCTTCACTTGTCCCTGATTTCAGAAATATGTGGCCTTATGCACTTAAAGATTCGACCCATTATGGTTTTGCTAAAGCCAATGGTCTTCAGTGGGTAATGGATGCAGGCAATACTGAAAGCATTTTTGAGATTGTCTTTTGCGGTCTTACAGGTTCGAACTGGGGAACCGACAACGTTTACAACAATACGGTTGACCTGTTTTGCGGTCACAGGGATCCTACTGCTCAACATCTTCCCTTTGGACATGGCTGGGGGTTTGCACCTGTTAATCCAAATTTTTACAATTCATGGCCATCGGGTGACTTAAGAAAACAAGGTTCTGTATGGAATGTGGACGAAACCTCTGAAGGAACTGATACTTATCTTTTCGGAGCCGACATGCAGTGGCAGGAAACAAAACTTCTGGGGAAAAAATATATTCCTGTTAATATTCAAACTCCTGCCGGAGTTCAGGGTTACGGGATGAAATATTATGGTGCCAAAAATGACATGCAACTTTGGAATACGCAGAATATTGTTTTACTTCGTCTTGCTGATGTTTTGTTAATGGGCGCTGAACTTGGAAGTTCCAAAGCTCAACAATATATGGATCAGGTAAGGACCCGTGTGAAGTTGCCTTCTGTTCCGGTTACACTTGAAAATATTAAAAATGAAAGGCATTGGGAACTTGCATTCGAAGGAGTTCGTTACTTTGACCTTTTACGCTGGTATGGTAAAGCCGCCGGTGCTGAGATTAAGAAAAATGAGTCAAATGCGACCATTTACAACATGACAGTGGCTACCTCACTCGAAGCTGCCCCCGGAGGCGTTTTCGGCGATATTGATAAAAGGGTTCAGGATACTGGCGGATTCTTAATGATCCCTGATGATCAGATCCAATTATCGAACGGCAAACTGGTTCAGAACCCGGGATGGGTCAACTCGTCCGAAACAATGTATTAATATTTAATTCTTAAAAACTGAATAATATGAAGAATATTATATTTAGTCTGATGGGGTTGCTGCTGTTTTTGGTAGCTTGCAATACGCTGGAAGACAGACCCGGGGCAGGGTCAGTATTGGCACCAAGCCAGTTGACAGTCTCAATTGTCCAAAGCCCGGCAGGATCAAACAGTGTTAAATTAGTAAACACTACCAAATCTGTGATCATGTTTTGGGATTGGGGAACAGGGACAGGCCATAGTGCAAGTTCTCTGGACACAATTTCTGCCTATTTACCTTTTAAAGGAACCTACACGCTAAGGTATACTGCTTTTTGCGCTGGAGGTACGGTAATCGATTCAACTACGTTCACAATCGCACAAAATGACAATGCTTATTTTGACACCGATAAAGCGTGGAAAGGTTTAACAGCCGGAGGTTCAGGTCAAACCTGGGTTTGGGCGATGGATATTCCTGGTGGGATCATTGGGGGTAACGGACCTGAAAATGCTCCTGCTCCGGCATGGTGGACAATGGACGGTTCCCCAGGCAATTCATGGCTGAATTATAACAGTTCAGTCTATATGGATCTGAACGGCGCGGCAAACTTTTCCCTTATTGCCGGTGACGGCAGTGTCAAAAAAGGATTTTTTACCGTAATCACTCCTTACGAAAATTCGGGAGTTAAATATAGTGCAATCCAGGTACTTAATGGACCTTCATTCCCATGGCCAGGTGGTACAGGAGGCTACAGCGGTGTCAGGTATCACTTCACCAAAATGACAGCCGATGAGTTAACTGTTCATGATTACGGACAATATAACATTGGGATGTATAAACGCAAGGGATTTAAATATTAAAACCAAATTTCATTAAGTGAGGGTTCAGATAAGAGTAGATCTACCTCAGAGTAAATAACGATACTATAATGAAATAATTAAGTAATAAATGGAAACCGTCTCTGAATTTTGGAGACGGTTTCTCATATTATCCGGCAAAACCATCGTATTAAAATTCAGGAAAAGAATGAACAAAATCCTTCCCCTTCTATTACTTGTGATTGCACAACTGGCTGACTCGTGCATGAATAATTCAAATAATATAAACAATGAATTGAAAGAATGGAAATTGCAAGGGTCTGTCAAATCGCTGTCCGAAACTGACTATTCAAAAAACGGAAAATTTAAAGCTTGGTTATTGCTAAGCCCTGAAGGAAATATCCTGGAGCAGTCTACCTTCAATTCCGATGGTTCACTGATCAGAAAATGGAAGTATACGTACAATTCCACAAATCAAAAAGTGACCCGCTCCTGTTACGTTGTGAAAGATAGTTTGTCAGGTATTTTGTACTATACCTACAATCAAAATGGAAAGATTATAAATGAAAAACTCCTGAATACCTCCGGAAAGCTGGTGTCTGAAATCGATTATAAATATGATGCCATGCAAAATGAGGTTGAAAAAATATTTAAAGACGAAAAAGATAAAATCCAGATCGTGGTTAAAAATAAGTTTGATCAGAAAAATAAACTCATTGAGGAACTTCAGCTTGATTCAACCAACCATCAAAACGGGAAAAACAGCTATACCTATAATACAGAAGGATTAAATGTTGAGACGACATCTCTCTCCATTCAGGATAATCCGGTTAAACGAATAACTTATACTTTCCTTGATACTAAACAAGTAGGAGAGGTTCGATCCTATAATTCAGAAAATCAACTTACTACAAAGACTATTTATAACTATGATAAGCAAGGGAATATGACCATCAAACAGAGCTTTACTCCGCTCGGGGAAATGGAGACAAAACTTTCTTTCACATATACCTACGATAAAAATAATAATTGGACTATGCGGTATGAATATTTGAATGATAAGGTTGATGATGTAATTTCAAGAAAATTTGAGTATTATAAATAGTTAAGTAACTAATAAATTAATCTATCCGCTTTCTGGTTTATAATATTTTGCGACAAAAGCAAAGCGGTTTAACAGGTGATTCAGACTTTAATCAGATTTAGACATGAATTTATTGAAAAGATTATTTTTAATCCTGATTTTTCCGGTTTTGGTTACCGGAATGTTTTCATGTAAAAAAAAATCTGCCATAATACCGGTAGTTCCCCCAGTTGATTTAATCATCGAAACACCTAATTCGGTTCCCGATCTCCCTTTTGGATCGTGGATCTCCAAAAGTATTGCTTCGCCATCTGGTTACGATGAGGTTGCACAAATTGATGGGCTAAAATCGGTCGATATTAATGTGAATTTTTCAAACCATATCACGAGAGTTTCGAAATATGTTTATGGAAACAATGCCAATTGCTTTACCGGGTGGATGCAGAATGATTCTCCTTTAATGCAGAATATGAATAAGTTGAATATGAGTGTCATGAGGATTCCGGGTGGGAGTATTTCGGATGTCTACTTTTGGGACCGTAAAGGTATTTATATGAATTATGCACTCACAGCTTATGATCCTCCAATAAATGATATCCCTTCCACAATTTCCCCTTGGATTGGACGACGAATCCAGGATTTTGAGAATTGGTCGATGGGTATTGATCAGTATTATCAGATGATGCAACAAACTTCCACAACAGGAATTGTAACCGTGAATTATGGATATGCCCGGTATGGTACATCGGCCAATCCTGTTGCTGAGGCGGCGCATTTGGCCGCTGATTGGGTTCGTAATGACAATGGAAGAAGTAAGTTCTGGGAGATTGGAAACGAAGTTTTTGGCTCGTGGGAGGCAGGTTATGAAATTGATCAGTCGCTTAACAAGGATGGTCAGCCTAAGATAATTACGGGCGACCTTTATGGTCGGCATGTTGTTGTGTTTATTGATTCGATGCGGCAGGCTGCACGGCAGATCGGTAAAGAGATCTATATTGGTGCCGTGTGTCTGGAGGCAGCAGGTTCCGGAATGGCCAACTGGAATAAAGATCTGATCTCGCATGTTGGGGGGAAAGCCGATTTCTATATTGTCCACTCCTATTTCACACCTTACATGGCCAATTCGTCTCCTGATGTTATTCTCAACTCTCCGGTAATGATCGCCAATTACAAAACCTATGTTCAGTCGGAACTACTCGCCCAGGACAAGAGTTTAGCTCCTGTTTTTCTTACCGAATGGAATATTTTTGCTGAGGGTTTGAAACAAATGGTCTCCTTTATCGATGGGATGCACGCTACGCTGGTTTTGGGAGAACTGATTAAAAACAAATATGAAATGGCTTCCCGTTGGGATCTGGCAAATGGTTGG
This sequence comes from uncultured Bacteroidia bacterium, assembly GCA_903918045.1. Taxonomy (GTDB): domain Bacteria; phylum Bacteroidota; class Bacteroidia; order Bacteroidales; family Prolixibacteraceae; genus JAAFHB01. The sequence continues at coordinate 37,783 of CAIXCY010000273.1, read as the reverse complement.
GATGGGGGGAATGATCATGGGCTGTTTTCGTTTGGCGATGAACCGGGGGTTGCCAAATATGCTGCACGTCCCTCATTCTATTACATGTATTATTTTCAGAAATATTTTGGTGATATGATGGTTGATGCAACCTCATCAAATGGAGATGTAATGGTTTATGCTTCGCAATTTTCATCGGGTGAGGGGGGAATCGTACTGGTGAATAAAGGTAAACAGGGACTTATCGTTGAATTAAATCTCAAGAATTTTAAACCCGGAACACGCTACTATACCTACACTTTAACCGGTGGCACCGACAACGGAGATTTTTCACGAAAAGTTTTAGTGAATGGTCTGACGACCTCTTCGGATGGGGGAGGTCCCGAAAATTATGAAACAATAAAGCCTAAATCTTCGCTAATCAAGGGGAATATTAAAGTTTTTCTTCCTAAATATGCGGTAATCCATCTTCTGATTCAAAATAAATAATGATCAGTTATTCTGCTGATTTATTTTCCGCCGGGTAAAAAGGTAGGGAAGACCTACCTGGTCAACAAATAAGACAAAATTCAGCAGAATTAAAAGGTAGATCAACGGTAAAATATTGTCCGAGATCAATGCAAAGATTTGATTTAGTGTTTCTCTACTGATATAATAATAGGTGCCAGCCGTCGTTGCCAGAAGAAAAAATGTAAATCCTGTAAGATATAGGTAGTCTTTGATGTCAGTTTTCCACTGTGATTGTCTGGCAATCCCGGCGGTGACTCTAAATGCAAAATCGGCAGATAATTTAAATTCAGGCTCACTGCCGAATGATTTTTCGATGATAAAATCAAGTTGTTTATTGTTCATTACTAATCTCTTTTACATATTTTAAACTGTCCTTGTCAACTACAAATTTAAGTTTCTCCTTTAAAATAGCCTTTGCCCTGTAGAGGTAACTTTTAACTGTTCCTTCCGGCATTCCGGTGATCTGCTCAATCTCCAGGTATGAGAACTCTTCGAGATGGAACAAGGTGATTACAGTACGGAAATTTATGGGCAGCAGCTCGATCTGATCCCGGATATAGCGGTGTAGATCAATTTGCTCATAATTTTCTGTTCTGAAATCTGTAAGCGATCTAACTACTGAGGAATCGTCTATATTAATTCTGCTATCCTCATTCTTTAATTTACGAAGGTGATTAATCCCCGTATTGAAGGCAATTGTTGCAATCCAGGTTGACAGTTTACATTCATTCCGATATTTCCCAAGACTCTGATAAACCTTGAGGAAAACTTCCTGAGAAACATCCTCAACCTCTTCCTGCCGTTGGATTAGCCGACCGGTTATATGAACGACCAGTTTCCGGTATCGGTTTACCAAAAACGTAAAGGCATTCATATTCCCGCTTAATATCCGGCAAATTAATTCATTATCATCCATACAACAGGTTTGACAGTCAAAGGTGGTTAAATGTTGCAAAGAATCGATATGATTTTTAGAATATAAAAAATGCATTCTTTGCAACATTTTAAATCAATCTGTTGTCACATCTTACAAACACTTTAAAACTAAATATTATGAAAGGTCCTTTTGATGTAATGATGGTTGCAGTTGTCTTTTTCGCAATTTTTTCGATTCTAAAGAATTTTACCGATTTCTTATTAAAACGGAAGATTATCAGAGCCGGCCATTTTGAAAATGCCGGAATCCTGGACCAGAAGGTTGCCACTGCAACTCCTGAGAATCATGAAGCAGATAAGTATCCTTCGCTTAAATGGGGCCTGGTTGCGCTATTTGGAGGGCTTGGTTTTATTGTGATTGATCAGATGAGTCCTGCAGTTTCGAATCAGGAAAGTTATCAGCACTTTATGCAGAATAGTATGTTACCCTTTGGTATTGAGCTGGTTTCTATTTCGTTGGGTTTTATAGTCTATTTCCTCATTGTGAATTTCAGCAAGAAGAAATAGGGGTGGGGTATTGACGTACCCGGTAGTATGAACAATTGGTTACATAAACGTATGAGGATTGGGGAGATCCATTAGGTTCAGTAGAGACGCACCGCGATGCGTCTCTATAAGTTTTAATCTAAAATTCAATATCATAAAGTCCCTCAGAATCAACCTCGAACTGTTTTACACCGATATCGGTCATCGGGTGCTTGATCAGTTGATGCAGCAGTTCCGGACCAATAGTCGCTGAGTGTGCCCCCGCCATACTCACGCGGTAAATCTGGTCGACAGTTTTAAAACTCGCAGCAAGCACCTTTCCTTTGAGATTATAGGTTGAAATATTCTTCACGATATCTCCCACCACTTCAATACCGTGTGATGAAATATTGTCCAGCCGGCTTACATAGGGGGCAACAAAGTCTGCACCTGCCTTCATCGCGACTAAAGCCTGTTGTTGTGTGAAAATTGCCGTGGCAGTTACATTAATGCCGGCATCTTTAAGGATTCGCATGGCACGGTAACCATTTTCGGTAACAGGTATTTTGGCATAAAAATTATCCCCAAAATCGAAATAACTACGATATTTCTTTGCCTCCCGCACCATATCATCCGATTCGGGGGAGATCATCTGGACATGTACCATACCAGTTCCAACCAACTGTTGTATACCTTCAACAGCTACTGAAAGTTTATTTCCGGCATGGTTTAAAATTGTAGGATTGGTTGTCACACCTTCTAGGGGAAAGAATTGGTACAGCCTTTTAAGCTCATCCAAATCAGCTGTGTCTGCCATGTAAATCATAAAAAATATTTTTGCTGTAAAAGTAGGAATTCTCCGTAAAGCAAAGATTAATTAAATACTACGTTATTGTGATTTCTTTCTGATTGCAATTCCTTACTTCTTCATTCCTTCATTTCCCTACGATGTTTTCCTGTACCTGAAGATAGCCAGCCCGAACATCGAAACGGCAAAGGCTGAAAGTGCCGCGAACTCATTGAAGATATCTGCAAAATTTGATCCCTTTAAGAGTACACTTCGCATTATTTTGACGAAGTAAAAAAGCGGATTGATAAAATCGAGTTTCTGCGCCCAGTCCGGCATACTCTCCACAGGGGTAAACAGGCCGCTCATCATGATAAAAACAATGAGGGAGAAAAACGAAACAAAGGTCGCCTGTTGCTGCGTATCGCTGATCGTCGAAATAAATAATCCCCACGAGAGAACTAAAACCAGATACACCGAAGCGAGACTGAAGAGTAGTATCAGGCTTCCCCTGACCGGAATATTAAAGGCAATCCGGGCAACGAGCAATCCAAAGGCCAGGTCAAATAACCCGATAACCAGAAAGGGGAGGAGCTTCCCGGCTATAAACTGCCACTTCTTAAGCGGAGTCACATTAATCTGTTCAATAGTCCCAAGTTCTTTTTCGCGAACCAGGTTCATCCCTCCCAGTAACATTCCCACAACGGTAATCAAAACTACCAGAATCCCAGGAGCCATATAGTATTTGTAATTAAGTTGGGGATTGAACCAATAGGAAGGCTTTATAATAATATTTTTTGTCTGCCGGTACTCCGGCTTAATCGGGTTAACCAATACTTTCTGGCTATATGACCCGATGACACTTGAGAGGTAACCCAATGAAAGCTGTGCCGCATTTCCGTTTATTGCGTCTACAAGAACCTGGACTTCAGCTGATTTATTGATAATTAGATTTTTATCGAAGTGTCGTGGGATTATTAAGGCAAGATCAATCTTGTTCTGCATCAAAAGTGCTTCGGCATCCTGTGAATTATCAGGATTCTGCTGAACCTTAAAAAAGGGATTTCCGGTAATCCCGGCAATCATTTCGCGCGAGGAATAGGAGTGATCATAATCGACAATTGCCAGGTCAACCTGTCGCAGTTCGTTGGTAGCCGCAAAAACCAGGATCAGCATTTGCACCAGCGGCATTACAAAGATTATTGGCAACATCGATTTGTTGCGAAAAACCTGTGTAAACTCTTTTTGAAGAACATAAAATAGTGTTCGCATAATCGGTTATTGAAGACGGATTTTAAATTTCCGGATACTGATGAATATAAAGAGTGCAGACATACCTAACAGGATAAGGGTATTTGGCCATATTTCGGCAAGACCTCCACCTTTTAACATAACTGTTCGGTTGATTTCGATAAACCAGCGAGGCGGTATCAGGTTGGAAATAATTTGCAGAGGGACAGGCATATTTTTTACCGGGAAAATAAATCCGGAAAGCAGAATACTGGGAAGCATCAGTACAAATCCAGACATGGCCAAGGCGGTAACCTGATTATTTACGAACGTAGATATCAGGATACCCAGCGAAAGGGCGAGAAATATAAAGAGTAATATTTCACCTAAGAGTAGTGCCAGACTACCGATGATTGGCACATGGAAGACAAAATATCCCAGCAGGAGAACCACCAGCGCATTTACAATCGATAGAATCATATATGGAACCACCTTCCCTAGAATTATCTGGATTGGTTTCAAAGGCGAGGCAAGCAGGATTTCCATTGTGCCTGTCTCTTTCTCGCGGGTAATCGTGATAGCGGTCATCATCGCTGAAATCAACATTAGAATTACAGCAATTAGCCCCGGAATAAAATTATAGGCATCCCGCATATTTTCATTAAAGAGCATTCTCACTTTGATGTTGATACCCGGCTGTTTCTGGTCCTTCACGAATTCATTCCGGGTGAAATCGTTTGCGATTGCTGTCGTATAATTGACAACCAGCTGTGCTGCATTGGGTTCCGAAGCATCAGCGATAACCTGGATTCCAGCTTTCCCCTCTTTGATTAGATTTTTCGCAAAATCAGGTTCAAAAACTACAATCTCTTTAACTTTGCTGCTTCTGAATAACCCTTCATATTCACTTTGGGACGAAGGGATTGCAGCCAACTGAAAGAAACCTGAAGACAACAACCGCTCTGTCAGCCGGATACTAAGGTAATCCTTTGATTGATCAACCACTGCAATTTTAACATTACGCACTTCATTGGTCAATACATACCCAAAGAGTAAAAGCTGGGCAATCGGGATCCCAAATAAGATCACCAATGTTCTCGGATCGCGGAAAATATGGAGAAACTCTTTTCTGAGAAAGGCTAAAAATCTGTTCATCCGTTATTAATTTATTTTTTTAAGGCTGGATAAAATACTACTTCTGGTGGATTTCATCTGGCAATTTTTAAAAACACTTCGTCCATATTGGCCGCATCATATCGTTTTTTAAGCTTTTCAGGGGTGTCTAAAGCAACAATCCGGCCATCAGCCATAATTGAAACCCTGTCGCAATACTCTGCTTCATCCATATAATGGGTGGTCACAAATACTGTAATTCCCTTTTCAACAGCTTCGTAGATGAGGTTCCAGAATTGTCGGCGGGTTATCGGGTCAACACCTCCTGTAGGTTCGTCAAGGAAAACGATCTTTGGGTTGTGAAGGATAGCGATCGAGAAAGCCAGTTTTTGTTTCCACCCCAGGGGAAGATCACCTATCTTCCGGTTTCCATAGGCAGAAAGGTCAAGTCTTTCAAGCATCTCTGCGGTTCTCGCTTTTCGATCCGCAATTTTCATCCCGTAGATTCCACCATAAAAGCGGATATTCTCGTTGATCGTTAGATCTTCGTAAAGTGAAAACTTCTGACTCATATAACCGATATTTCTCTTGATTTTTTCGGTCTGCCGGTAAATATCAAAGCCGGCAACCTTCATTTCCCCCGATGTGGGAGTGGAGAGACCACATAAAATACGGATCGCAGTTGTCTTACCGGCACCGTTAGCACCAATAAATCCAAAAATCTCCCCTTTATAAACTTCAAAGTTAAGGTTGTCGTTTGCTACGAAATCTCCGAACTTCTTGACCATATTTTTAACGGTAATAACCGGTTCCGAACTTATCATTGGTTCTGTTTGTGGTGGTTCATTAAAAGGATAAAAACATCCTCGATTGTTGCAGTTGAAGCTTCAACTGAAATTTCAACTTCCCCCTGAGCTGATAAAAATTGTATAATCGATTTAGCGGTATGCATCCCCTTTTTTGTCACAAGGTGCAAAACCTGCCCGAAGCTATTAACTGACAACATGGAGGGGATTAATTCGAGCAATTTGGAGGTGTCATAAATCTTTCTGGTGCGTACTGCCCATAAATCTTCAGGAAATGAGTTGGTCATTTTCAGAGGTGTTGCCACCGACATTAATCTTCCTTGCTGGATCAACGCAATCCGGTCGCATAACGAAGCTTCATCCATATAGGGAGTTGAAACAAGTATTGTTATTCCCATGTCTTTAAGGCGTTTAAGCATCTCCCAAAACTCTTTTCGCGAAACGGCATCCACACCGGTTGTTGGTTCATCGAGGATTAGAATTTCAGGCTTATGGATCAATGCACACGAAAGTGCAAGTTTTTGTTTCATTCCGCCCGAAAGCTTCCCAGCCCTGCGGGTTTTAAACGGTTCAATTTGCTGGTAAATATCTTTAATCAGGTAGTAATTTTCCTCTATTGTCGTTCCAAAGACTGTTGCAAAGAATTTAAGATTCTCTTCGACTGTCAGATCGGGATAGAGTGAAAACCTTCCGGGCATATATCCGGTTATCAACCTAACCTTTTTATAATCAGCTACAACATCAAGTCCGTTCATGATGGCTGAACCGGTGTCCGGAAGGAGAAGCGACATCAGGATACGCATCAGCGTTGTTTTTCCGGCGCCATCAGGACCAATTAATCCAAAGAGTTCCCCTTTTTGAACTGAAAGAGAGACCTTTTCAAGCGCAATAACATCGCCATATTTTTTATGCAAATCTTTGACTTCTATCATTTCTGATTAAAGTTAGAATTTGATTTCACCGGGCATTCCCAGTTTAAGGGAACCGTCATTGGGAACCTTGACTTTTACCGCATAAACAAGCTTAACCCTTTCTTCGCGGGTTTGGATAATTTTTGGCGTAAATTCGGCCTCTGATGATACCCACTCAACGGTTCCGGCGATCTCTTTGATCCCTTCATTCGTATCAATGAAAACCTTAACTTGCTTTCCTGTTTTAATTTGCGTAAGCTGAGTTCCGCTGGCATAAACCCTGAGTGTCAGATTGTCAATGTTGGCCATTTTATAAATTGACTTTCCAGGTGTGGCGAGCTCTCCTGTTTGAGAATATTTTTCAAGGATGATTCCTGAGATTGGCGCTTTTACTGTAGAGGCACTAATCCGGTCATTTAATACTGCAATTTGGGCTTCTATGGCTTCCCCGCTTTTTTCAATTGCGGCGATCTGTGCTGAGTAGGCTTTTTTCTGCTTACCGGAAAGTAAAATGGAACCGTCAATATCATCCATTTGTTTGGGCGTTGCAGCACCTTCTGTTAGCATCTTTTGAATCCTAACCTGATCCTTCTGTATATTAGCGATTTGCTGATCAGATACTGCAATCTGAGCGTAAAGTCCTGCCTTTTGGGCCAGAATTGATTCTTTCTGAGCAAGCAGTTGCGAACGCTGAAGGACAAGATTGGTGGTGTCTGTAACTGCCATTATGGCTCCCGAGGTAACTTTCTCACCTTCAACAAATGCTGTCATCAGGATTCTTCCACCATTCTCGGAGGAGATGATTACCTCATCGGTTTCAAAATTCCCAAAGGCGTCGGACTTGGTTTGGTTATTCGAACATGCTCCCAACAGCAATATCAGCGATAAATAGAGAATTGTTTTCATTTTATGGATGGTTATCATTTTGTAATTTATTGTATTATTATTTATTCCCTTTGATTGTCTGGTAATTTACCGAAGTCTGCGTTAACTGGATTTTGTGCGTTTCCAGATTGGCTTTAGCCTGAAGGGCACCATTCAGATCACGTATATAATCAGCAGATGTTATGACTCCGTTTTTTAGAGCAGATACCGAACGTTTCGTAATTTGATCTTTGATCGTTACCAGTTTCTCATCGGTGGTTATTAAATTTTTAATCTTCAAGGCATTATTCTCTTCTTGAGTGAGGGCCATTTTTACTGACCGGTTGAAATTTTCCAGGTTGGTTGTAATTAAATCTTTTTGAAGTTTTATAGTTGACCGGTCCCTTCTTGACTTATGCCAGTCCCAAATATTCCAAGATAAGCCTGCCCCGACCATATACCAATCGGCAAAATTGGTATCCAGCATGTTCAATCCCGGACGGCCATATCCCCCCTGACCGAAGGCATAAATAAAGGGGTTACGTGAATTTTTCAGTATTTCAGAGCTTTTATCAAGCTTAGACTGCTGCAATGAAAAGAGTAGTAACTCTGGTCGGCTCAAGTCATTATTGAGAATTGTATTTTGGAGCACTGGGCTTAAAAAAGTTGTTTTTTCAGAAATAGTCGTGCCGGTTACAATTTCAAGTAAGGCGCAAGTGGTGTGAAGAGTTGATTTCAATTCAATCTCTTGTTGGTCGGTAAGTAGCTTTTCAGCCCGAAGCTGATCCAGGTTATTTGGAAGGGAAGCGCCGTTTTCAACGCCTGAATTGACACTTTTGATCTGTTCATCCAGTGTTTCGCTTTTAAGATTAACTATTTTTAAATTCTCCTGAATGATTAACGAGTTAAAATATAACGTATTAACAGTCTCCTGGATTTTATAGAGCTCAGTTTCGAGCTGCTGTTTTGAAACCAGACGATCAGCTTCTTCAAGTTCTTTGCTTTTTCTGGAGACTCCGCCGTCATAAATCCGTTGTTTAATATCGACATAAGCCTTGTACTGATCCTTTGAAAGGGGTGATGGCATCGATATACTCGGAGGTAGTTTCAACGCCAGTTTCGTAACATCCGATTGCCATGATGCCCTGGCAGTCAGATCAAATTGAGGCAGGTTCAGCGTTTCAATATTTTGCTGACGAAGTTCCGAAATCTGGTCAATGATTCCCGATTGCCTTAGCAAGGGGTGATTTTTTCGCGCCATCGACTGGCAACTGTCCAGACTTAATTCCTGTCCAAAAGACCATTGAATCAGCATGGAAAAAAATACAAACATTAGTAATCTTCTCATCCTTCTATAAATTTTAAAATCATATTTTTTACTATCTCTTTACGTTCCATTAGAAAACGGTCATACACTTCCACATCGTTATTGAAATAGATCATCTGCAGGAGTGGTCTTCCGGCGAATGGAAAGATCAGCATCCCAAGTAAGCTGACCACAATATGGCGTGGATCGATTTTTGACGAAATATTTGACTGAACTTCATTCAGGAACATTGAAAGAACCATCTGAGGCTCAGCTCCCGATTCAAGCATCATCGATTTTAACATCTTCGGATCACGGTTTATTTCATTGATTATAAACTGCGGTACGTAGGGATTGGCAGCGATCAGATCAATGTAATTGTCAATAAAAACCATCAGCTTCTCCTTTGCAGTGATGTTTGAATTGAGCGTTCCTCTAACGCGGCTGAAGAATTTGGAAAAGATGTCTTTAAACACTGCCTTAAAAAGATTTTCCTTACTTCTAAAATAGTAGTGTAAGAGCGCTTTATTCATCCCTGCCTCATCTGCAATCTCCTGCATTCTGGCACCTTCCATCCCTTTAAGGATAAATATACGCCGTGCTGCATCATAAATCTTTTCTTCTGTAGAACTATCCATGCTTTTACTCTTTGGTTTAACCAACCGGTTAATATCTGCAAATAAAACACAAATAATTGAATGAACCAAAAAGTTTAACTAAAAAGATTAACTTTTTGGTTAAATTATTGGCAACTAAAAATCATTAAGAAGAAATTGGAAATAAATAGAAATAACTGGAAGTTGGAAATAACGGATGAAGCAGGAAGGATATAAATAGCAAAACCCCCGAAAAACTGGTTGCTTTTCGGGGGTTTTAAATATGGGTTTTAACAGTTAATATAAAGTTGACTGTTTATATTCTGTTTTCTTATTGAAAAGGTTATAAAGGAATGATTTTGATTCCGGTTTATTTTCCTGATTATCTGTTGGGATCATTGGAGCATCTTTAACAACCAGCTCTTTCTGTTCTTTATCATTACTTTTCGTATTTACCGAATCAATCTTTGGGCTCCATAAGGAAGTGATTTCCAAAAACCGCTCGTATGCTTGTTTATGCTGACTAAGTAACCATTTATAGATGTTCTGATCCGAATATACTTTTTGAATGCCATGTCCTTGCCCCTTGAGGACAGAGAAAATTGGTTTTGATCCAACCTCCTGTAATGCTTCAACCATTTCCTCTGATCGGCCAATCTTCACCTTGCGATCAACTTCACCATGAAAGACCCACGTTGGAATATCTTTTAAAGTTTCGGCCATATTGATCCTTCCTCCCCCGCAAAGTGGCATAATGGCTGCAAAGTAATCCGGATAACGGGATGCAATATCCCAGGTCCCGAACCCACCCAAGCTCATCCCTGTAAGATAAACACGAGATGGATCAATGTTATATTTAGCTTTCAATTCTTTGTAAAATGATTCGAACCAGGTGCCTGCTGTCCAGTTTCTATTGGATGGGCATTGCGGAGAAATTACAATTGCGTCAACATCCATTCCTCTGTCGAGATAAAATGGGGGACCGTATTTCTTTAAACGTTCCAGATTGTTACCCTTGCAAGAACTTCCATGAAGGTAAATTATTAAAGGCCAGGCTTTTGCATCGCCTTTAACGTACCCTTCAGGTAGGTAAGCCAGGTATGGGTATGTTGTTGATTTTTCAGCTTGAAGTGGTGAATTTCCTCCCGGAGTCTTTGCTGATAATGTGATCGCAAAACAAATAAATGTTAGCAGGGCTATTATTCTCATATCTTGTCCTGTTTAGTAAATGATCCACAAAAGTAACCTTTTTATCGGTTTTTAAGCCTTTTAAGTAGTTTTTTAAAATATTTTAACATTAAATTCGAAAAAATATAGTATTTAACTATTTGATATTTATTTATTTACCTGATAAATTGAGAAAATGCATTTTTAACATTTGATTCTCCCTTTTTCCCGGTTTTTCACTCTATCCGGACCTTGTTTCAGGTCTGAGAGAAGGGGTAAAACAGCAATTTAACACTTAAAATTATAGTAGACCCTTATTTTTAAGAAGTTGGTACATTTCATCGCGAGTCTCTTTAGCATTCTCAGCTGCTTTCGCGGCAAAATCTTCTTCATTTGAGGCATAAATAATCGCTCTTGAAGAGTTAACGAGTAATCCGCAATGCTCATTAAGCCCATATCTGGCCACCTCCTGTAGGCTACCCCCCTGCGCCCCGACTCCCGGAACCAAAAGGAAGTGTTCAGGAACTATTTTGCGGATACCTTCCAGTTCCTCGGCCTTTGTTGCGCCGATCACATACATAATATTGTCGACAGTTCCCCACTCCTGTGATACGCGAAGTACTTTTTCGAAAAGCTTTTCACCGGTCACTTCATCTTTTCCAAACTGAAAATCAAAAGCCCCCTTATTCGAAGTAAGTGCAAGTAAAACAACCCGTTTCCCTTCGTAAACCAGGAATGGTTTAATGGAATCTTCTCCCATATAGGGTGCAACAGTAACAGCGTCAAAGTCCATCTTTTCAAGAAATGCCCGGGCATACATGGACGAGGTATTACCAATATCGCCCCGTTTGGCGTCAGCGATCAGAAAAATATCGGGATATTTTTCACGCAGGTAATGAACAGTTTTTTCAAGGCTGCGCCACCCTTCAAGTCCTTCAGATTCATAAAAGGCAAGATTGGGTTTGTATGCAACTGTATATTCTGCAGTTGCGTCAATTATCTCTTTATTGAATGCAAAGATAGGATCGGAGGTGTCCAATAAAAAGCGCGGAATTTTCCGGATATCGGTGTCCAGTCCTACACAAAGGAACGACCCTTTTTTCTGAATATTTTCGAAAAGCTGCTGATTATTCATTTTTTGGTGTGTTAATATTTTTTTTGTAACCGTAGAGACGCAAGATCTTGCGTCTCTACAATGTAAATCGTTATAATTCCGTCTCCTTCAAACGTTCAGTGTTCTCCTCCACACTTAATTTTTCGATGATCTCTTCGATATCGCCATCCATAATTGCCGGAAGATTGTAAACTGTAAAGCCGATGCGGTGATCGGTCATCCTCCCTTGGGGGTAATTATAGGTTCGGATTTTAGCCGAACGGTCACCTGTCGAGACCATCGTTTTCCTGCGCGAGGCAATATCATCAAGGTATTTCTGGTGTTCCAGGTTATAGATACGTGTGCGGAGTTCCCCCATGGCCTTGGAGAGGTTTTTAATTTGTGATTTCTCATCCTGACAAGTCACTACAATACCTGTAGGCATATGGGTTAGCCTGATGGCTGAATAGGTTGTATTTACACTCTGACCACCTGGTCCTGAAGAGCAATAGGTATCCTTCCGGATATCGCTTTCGCGCAGATCGATATCAAACTCTTCAGCTTCAGGCAATACAGCCACTGTGGATGCCGATGTATGAATACGTCCCTGTGTTTCAGTCTGCGGTACCCGCTGAACCCGGTGTACTCCCGACTCAAATTTGAGGATTCCATAGACATTCTCTCCTGAGACCTTTGCCACAATCTCCTTAAATCCGCCTGAAGTTCCTTCCGTTGAGCTGGTTAATTCGATTTTCCACCCTTTGCGGTCACAAAATTTAGTGTACATTCTGAAAAGGTCACCCGCAAAAATTGCGGCTTCATCACCTCCTGTTCCGCCACGGATTTCGAGAATAGCGTTTTTACTATCCTCAGGATCGGCAGGAACGAGCAGAAACCTGATCTCGTTTTCATGCTCTTTAATCTGCTTCTCACTGTTTTCAAGCTCTTCACGGGCCATTTCGCGTAAATCTTCATCTGTTTCGTTGTCAAGGATCTCGCGTGCATCCGCAAAATTCTTCAGCAGATTCTGATAACGCTTAAACGATTTCACAAGTGAGTCAAGCTGTTTGTAATCCTGGTTTAAACGGACATAGCGTTTCATATCCTTCATCACATCAGGATCTGAAATCTGCTGACTAACTTCATCGAAGCGAATCTTGATTCCTTCGTATTTTTCTAAGAGTGAATTATTATCTGCCATAATTTTTTTTGATTAATGTTGAATAAAATAATGCTGAATAAATGAATGCTTAATGTGATGATTTGAATAGCAAATAGTTATTACAGCTAATATTCAAAAGTGCCGAATCCGGAGTGGATTGTAACTTTCTTACCCTGATAGGATTCAACATGCCCGATTATCCGGGCATCAATATTAAAGGATTTCGCGATGGCAATTATTCCATCGGCAGCTTCCCGGTCAGCGTAGACCTCAAACCGGTGTCCCATATTGAAAACCTTATACATCTCTTTCCAGCTGGTCCCGCTTTGCTCCTGGATCAGTTTGAAAAGCGGTGGAAGTTCAAATAGATTATCCTTGATAACGTGAACATTATCAATAAAATGAAGCACCTTGGTCTGCGCCCCGCCTGAACAGTGAATCATCCCTGAGATAGATCCCCGAAATTGCTCCAACACCTTTTTAATTACAGGAGCATAGGTTCTTGTCGGGCTTAGCACGAGTTTCCCTGTGTCAAGATCAGAACCTTCAACGGCATCGGTTAATTTGCAATTGCCTGAATAAATAAGCGATTCAGGTACAGCGGGATCAAAACTCTCGGGATATTTGCCGGCCAGGTATTTCGCAAATACATCATGCCGGGCAGAAGTGAGTCCGTTGCTCCCCATCCCTCCGTTATACCCTTTTTCGTAAGTCGCGGTTCCTGAAGAGGAAAATCCAATGATGCAATTTCCGGCTTTGATCTGATCGGCTGAAATCACCTCTCTGCGTCTCATGCGGCAGGTGACGGTCGAGTCGACAATAATTGTACGAACAAGATCCCCCACATCGGCAGTCTCGCCACCGGTAGCCTGAATATTGATTCCCAGTTCGCGGAGTTCTGAACAAAGTTCTTCCGTACCTTCAATTATTGCAGCGATCACCTCGCCGGGTATATTATTTTTATTTCTGCCAATGGTTGACGAGAGTAGAATATTGTCGATTGCCCCAATGCAAAGCAAATCATCGAGGTTCATCACGATTGCATCCTGTGCAATTCCTTTCCAGACCGATAAATCGCCCGTCTCCTTCCAGTAGAGGTAGGCGAGGGCTGACTTGGTACCGGCGCCATCGGCATGCATCACATTACAATATTCGGGATCTCCACCAAGATAATCGGGCACGACTTTGCAAAAAGCTTTTGGGAAAAGCCCTTTGTCGATGTTTTTAATCGCGTTGTGGACATCCTCTTTCGAAGCTGAGACACCCCTCTGGTCATATCTGTTTTCAGAACCCATATTGATATTCAATGATTTGGAACTATCCTGAGCTTAATCCGGCTCCCCGGCTCAGGTGGCGCGAAATTAACTAATTTTTCTGAATTTTTAGTTGGAATTTACAGTAAATTACATCTGCGGAGGGTCAGGTGAAACTCGGCATAATCCTTTTCTAGGTCCCATTATATGTCCCCCATTTGGTTTCTTTAGTTAATCATATAGCTTATTCTACCTTCCTGCAATAGATCTCGATTCCAACCCTGCCGATATGGTCTACCAGGATTGGTTCACGAATTTGATCGTATAATAGGAGATTAAACTTATATGCCAAAAGTATAGGCCCGTACAATTATAGGGTGTTGACTCAAAGTCTGAATAATTATTTCTATATCAGCTAATAAGAATGATTAATTGTCGCAGATCTACCAACGTGCCGTCAGGAACACAATATGGGTAGAAAATAGTACTGAATCCTTGTTTTCGTTCCAGCGTGGACGGTATATTTACCAGCGAGCATATTTCTCATCAATAATATTCTTAAAGAATTTTTTATTTCGTCCACGCTGGGACGACGTTTCTTATATTCTGGTTGATTTCTACCAATATCAAATCTCTGATGGGATTTTCTGATATAACATATTCCGCCATTCAGAAGTTGGCAAAAAAAACATTTAGGTACTCAACGATTTCAAAAGCTTTTTTTAAGGCTATTAATCAAACTTCTCCCTGTAATCAGACGATAAAACCTTGAATTCGGTCCGCCGGTTGATCTGGTGACAGATCTCCCGTTCTTTATCATCCTCCAGCGATTCAATGTATTTACAGGTTAATTCGGTACCCTGTTTAAGAAATTTATAGGTTTTAGAGAGCTTTTTGGTGACTTTTTTTGGAGACGATTCGCCGTAACCTTTTGCAACGAGCCTTCCCGGCTGGATTCCTTTGGCTATCAGGTAAGTAACAACCGATTGCGCCCGTTTCTGGGATATTTCGGAGTTCAGGGCATCGTCCCCTCTGCAGTCTGTGTGCGCCATAAGTTCTATAACCGTTGTCGGATTCAGAACAAGTAACTCCGAAAGGCTATCCAGGGAGGCTTTTGATTCAGGAAGCAGGTCCCATTTTCCGAAGGCATAATAGATGTTATCGATACTTATTGGCGCGTCAGCAGGGGTTAGCTCCATGCGGAATTGAAACTCTTTTCCCTCCTCAAGCCCCATTGTGGAAGCAACCATTTTAGCATTAAGGAATCCTTTACTGTAAGCCGCAACAATATATTCGACCTGGGGTTTCAATTTGAATTTGAATTTTCCGTTTTCGGCTTTTAACTTAAGCATTGTACCGTCAGTTCCGATCAGTTTTACTGAGGCATTATCTATTCTGACACCATTTTCTTTGTTAAATATATCCCCGTTAATTTCGTAGATCTTTGGAGGAAGGACGAATGTGTAAATATCATCTTTAAAACTCCCTTCACGGTTACTTGTAAATAACCCCCGCTCTTCTCCTGAATAGAAGGAGATTGCAAAATCATCACCTGTGGAGTTTATAGGCGATTTCATGTTTTCGACCACCCATTTCCCGTCATCCCCTTTTTTTGCTACAAAAATATCGAGACCACCCATTCCGACATGGGCATTGGATGAAAAATAGAGGTCCCCATTTTCCCGGATGTAAGGGAACATTTCGTCACCGGAGGTGTTAATCTGTGGCCCTGCATTAACCGGTTTTCCCCATGAATCAGCACCTTTTTTTTTCGTTGCAAACCAAATATCTTTTCCACCCATACCACCGGGCCGGTCTGAAACAAAATAAAGTGTATTTCCATCAGCCGAAAGTGAAGGATGGGCAGCCATTAACGTATCGCCCCCAATTCTCTCCTTGATCGGTTCACCCCAAATTCCCAAAAGTTGCTTTGAAGAGTATACCTCGGCACTTCGCTGATCCTTTTTTTGATACCGGCAACGGGTAAAATACATGGTATTACCGGCAGTGTTGAATGAAGCTGCTCCCTCTTCGTCGAAGGTGTCAATGATCTTTTGGTCATCGATCAGCATTGGTTTATCCCATTTTTTTTTCTGAAGATTATAGGTGGCCTTATAAATATCGGCATTATATTCACCGGTAATGGCGCTTTTTATCTTTCCTGTCGACCCCTTTCGTGAGGAGGTAAAGTAGATCTCATTATCGTGGACTCCTGCATAAGAGGCGGCATAGTCGCTGGCACTGGAATTAATCTCCTTGAGATTTTCGACCTTGTATCGGGTTGGTGATTTAAGCCACTCGGATGTTTTTTGAGCAGATTCAATTCCATTGATTGCCATTTGACTACCGGGAACCGAATCGAGATAGGTTTTATAATTACTTATTGCCTCATCGTATTTCCCATTAGCCCTTAAAACCTCAGCATAGTGCAGCAATGAGAGGGAACCTCCAGTATTTCGGATCATTGCACTTTTAAAATAACTTTCAGATTGACGGTACTGACCGATTTTATAGTAAGCTTCCGCTATTTTAAACTGGATTTCCCCTTTACGTTGTCTGTCTTTGATTTTAGTGTAAACCTTTCGCAGCGAAGCGATACTTTTATGGTATTCCCCAATTTCATAGGCGGTAAGGGCTGTCTTATAATGGTTCGAAACCGTACAGGATAGCGTGGTTAAGAGCAGTAAAAACAGGAAAAGGATGCGTATTTTAAGGTAACCCATTTTTGTAAATCAATTAAATCAGATGGTCTATTATTAACCAAGTTATGGACAAAGATAAACCTATTGACAGATTATTATAAAGGGATTGTTAAAAATTACCTCGATTTAATCGAAAGATTGTACCTTTGGCGCTTTTAAAAGTAATATTTATGATACAAGCTGAAATTCATACAGTAAAAGGGGTGATGAAGGTTAATTTCTTCGAAAAGGATGCCCCATTGGCCGTTGCCAACTTTGTAAAACTTTCTCAGGAGGGCTTTTATGACGGTTTAAACTTTCATCGTGTGATCCCAAATTTTGTGATTCAGGGTGGGTGCCCAAAAGGGACGGGTGCCGGCGGACCAGGTTACACGATAAAATGTGAATTGAACGGAGACAACCAATACCATGATCGTGGCGTCTTATCAATGGCACATGCAGGCAAAGATACCGGCGGATCGCAGTTTTTCATTTGCCACAGCCGTACAAACACGAGCCATCTCGATCGGAAACATACCTGTTTTGGTAAAGTTTATGAGGGTTTGGATGTTATCGATGCCATCCGTCAGGGTGATAAAATCGAAAAAATCGTGATTATTGAGTCTTAATCGTTCAGATTAGACTTTTCACTGATTAACTTATCAAGACCGTTTCGGAATTTCTTTCCGGAACGGTCTTTTTTGCGGGGTAACTATCTTGAATTTGAAATATTTATAATCCTCCCTGGTCAAATATTCGGCAAATTACAAATAAATGAACATTCGGTTCAATTTTTCATTTTTTTGAAAATAGTTTCATAAATAGAGCTTATGTTTGATAATATTTACTAAATTTAGATTGGAAATTGGAATCAGCTTAAGTGTCTTTTAATATCCATCCCGCATTTCCATATGCGGTCTGTATAAAACCAATATTTTAATCATCTTTTTTAAAATTAAGGAAATGGAAAACAGAATTGATGTGTTAGTTAGCGCTGAAAACAAAGAAAGTATTTTTCAGGCTTTAAAGGGGATCAAATCAGGCTTGCCATACCTGGTCAAATTGTCGGAAGACGATCGTAAATCATTGCAGAAGATTGATGATGGCCGGAAGCCGTTTGTGCAGAAATGCCTTGAGCTTGCATTGAAGAACAATGATCTGGATCCCGGATCTGAACTGCTCAAGGAGGCTGCCAAAGATGTGGACCTCTATATATTCCTGGCCTCAGTGGAGAGTGAACTTCACCAGTTGCTAGACATGGTTACAGATACCAAACAGGTGGCCGGCTCTGAAGCGTATGAGGTTGCAAGATTTATTTATATGAAGGCCAAGATGAATGTAAAGATGGGAATTCCAGGTTCTCAAGCCATCGTGGACGACCTTTGCAAGCTTTATAAGGTGAATTATAACATTACCAAATTAAAGGATTTACAACATCCATAATCTTCTTTACCTGAACTTCCTGAGAGGCCTAATCCCGAAAGTTCAACTCTGTGAGAAATCAATTGTTCTAACCCGGTGATGCGATCATCCATAATTCAGGTTTGTTGTCCATACTTTGACCTGTGTTCATCCATCCTTGTGTTCAGAAAATCCTTCTCAGAGAACCATTTAAATGGTATTTAGTTCGGATATTTCAACTCTGATTTGCGATTTTGCTTATCAGAGTTGAAATATTTAACCTCAAACCTTCGATTATTCATCTCTGAGTTCAACATCTCTGCCTAATTATATTCTAATCGGATTTTAAAAATAATCCGGTCATTTTGACGGGAACAATAATTTTTGTTTTCTTTGTTATAAAAGGTGTTAATAACAACCAGATGGTTTACAGGGAATACATGCTGTTTCTCCTATTGGATTTCGAAATATCCGGATTAAGGAGTTAAAATCTAACCTGATTAAATAATTCTCGTATGAATAGCAGGGTGAATCTAAAAAAAACATTGAGCCATCAACAGCCCGATCGATTGGTTGTTGATTTTGGGGGAACTGCAGTGACGGGAATCCACTGTCTTGCGGTTAAAAATTTAAGGCAATTTTATGGTTTGGAAGATCGTCCGGTAAAAGTCGTTGAGCCATTTCAGATGCTCGGAGAGGTGGATAAGGATTTGCGCGAGGCAATGCAAATTGATGTAATTGGAGCCTATGGCAAAAATAATATGTTTGGTTTTGCAAACACTGAATGCGAATGGAAACTCTTTACTTCAAACTGGGGACAGGAATTACTCGTTCCTGTTGATTTCAAATATACTAAAGCCGAGGATGGGAGCCTGCTCATCTATACTGAAGGGGTCGAGAGTATCGCCCCATGTGCCCGCATGCCAAAAAGCGGCTATTTTTTTGATGCGATAATCCGTCAGGAACCTGTTGAAGAGGATAAACTCAATCCTGAGGATAACCTCGAGGAGTTTGCACCGATCGATTCAGAATCGCTGGATTACTGGGAACGGACAATTGCTCAGTTATCTGCTTCCGAAATGGGGGTAATTGCCAGCCTTGGCGGAACAGCATTGGGCGATATTGCGTTGGTTCCTGGTATGCAGCTCAAAAATCCTAAAGGAATCAGGGATGTTGAAGAATGGTATATCAGTACTGTTATGCGGCCGGATTATATTCATTCAGTTTTTGAAAAACAAACTCAACTTGCAATTGATAATTTCGCCAAGATTTATGAACGTGTTGGAAACAGTATTGACGCGGTTTTTATCTGTGGTACCGATTTTGGAACCCAGGATTCAACCTTTTGTTCCCCTGACCAATTCAAGGAATTGTATCTGCCTTATTATAAGAAAATTAATAACTGGATGCATGAAAATACCCAGTGGAAAAGTTTTAAACACTCGTGTGGCGCAGTTGAATCATTTATGCCCCTTTTTATAGATGCCGGTTTTGACATTATTAATCCTGTTCAGATTAATGCCAAAGGGATGGATCCGCGTCATCTTAAAATGACTTATGGAAAAGATCTCGTATTCTGGGGCGGGGGAGTGGATACTCAGAAAATGCTCTCCTTTGGTTCTCCAGCAGCGGTAAAGAAACAGGTTCTTGAAAATTGTGATATTTTTGCCAGAGATGGCGGATTTGTGTTTAACACTGTGCATAATATTCAGGCCAATGTCCCGGTCGAGAACCTCGCCGCGATGCTGGACGCCATTAGGGATTTTAACGGAAACTAAAAACGTAGCGTATGGATCGAAGAACTTTTCTGAAAAACACAGGTATTGCGGCTGCCGGAATGTCTCTGATACACCTGAGCTCCGGATGTATTAAAAATCCTAATGACCTGATTACGATAGGAATGATTGGGGTTGGATCGCAAGGAGTTGAACGTAATTTAAGGCATTATCTCAAATATCCTGAACTTTGCCGCGTTGTTGCCGTTTGTGATGTGAGCCTTTCCCGGGCAACAAGCGCTAAAAATCTTGTGAATAATACTTATAAATCTACCGGTTGTATCGTATATCAGGATTTCAGGGAGCTTTTGGAAAACAAATCAATTGACGCGGTTCAAATCTCAACACCCGATCACTGGCATGTACCCATCACAATAATGGCAGCCTTAAAAGGGAAACATATTTGTTGTGAAAAACCCACCTTGACTATTGCAGAAGGTAGATTACTGTGTGATGTAATCAGCAAAACCGGAGTTCTTTATCAGGTTTCGGTTGAAGACCGTTTTCTGGGAGCCTACCACCAGATGGCTGAAGTCGCAGTAAACGGACGGCTGGGAGTAATAAAGCATATCGAAATTTCGCTTCCGGTACCTGAACTGCCAAAAGAAGACCTTGAAATAACTAAACCTCCAAAAGATCTGGATTACGACTTATGGTTAGGACCTGCACACGAAATACCATTTATCTATTCGCGTACCTTTTATCATTTCAGATGGTATGATGCCTTCAGTGGTGGGTTGTTAACCGATTGGGGCGCTCACTATTGCGATACTGCCCAATTGGCTGCCGGCTACGAATTTACGGGTCCAACAGAAGTTACTCCCGAAGGTGAAACACTGTATTATAAGGATGGAATTTTTAACACAGCATATAAATTCGATTTAAACTATAAGTATTCCAATAATTTATCCATGCGGGTCAAAAGTGGCGATGCCTCAATCCGGATCATTGGCGATGAAGGGTGGGTTGAGTCTGTCGGGTGGAACAATAAACCGACTGCCAGTAATGAAAAAATCTTTGACCTAACCAATCGAACGGTCACATTACCTACCGCAAATGATGAATTTATTGATTTCCTTCAAGGTATAAAGAGCCACCGCAAACCCATCTATACCGCGGAGTCAGGACACCGTACCAGTACATTACTTCATTGCGGAAATGCGGCTTTAAAATTAAACCGGAAATTGACGTGGAATTGCAAGGATGAGAATTTTGTAAATGATCCTGAAGCTGATAAATTCAGAAAACGGGAGATGAGAGAAAAGTGGAGTTACGCTAAAATTTGTCCTGATTATACCTATTGACAAAGTGTAAATAAATGAAAAACTGGATTTTGATTATCTTCTTTCTGATTCCTGGCACTTTAATTTCTTCTGGCCAAAAGAGGATAAACAATATCTTTTATGTACAAAATACCCTGGGATCGTTTAAGAATGCCCCTTTAAGTGCGCATGGAAAGGCATCACTTTTAAAATCAATAGGATTTGAAGCATTGGAGGGATTCGGATTGAGCGATTTCTTTGAACTTAAAAAGGCACTTACTCACAATGGACTAATGATGCCTGTCAACTATATCTCATTGAATTTCGGGCAGGAAGGAAAGCCGTTTAATCCCTCATCCGATGAGATTAAATCAATGATTAAAGCTATGGACAGGGGATCACTAATCTATTTTCAGGTTAGTTCAATTGATTTTAAAGAAAACAGGACTAGGGGAGATCAGGTTCTGACCGGAATATTAAAGGATCTCTCCGATTTTGCAGTCCAATATGGTATTAAACTATGTCTGTATCCGCATGTATCAACTTATTGCGAAACCGTGGCAATCAGTGTAAAGTTAGCTAAACTTGTCAACCGTCCTAATTTTGGAGCTTCGATGAACCTTTGCCATTTGCTTAAAGTAGAGGGGGCGGAGGGAATTGAAACCACGATAAAGGAGTTTACACCATGGTTGGTTGCCGTTAATATTTGCGGTGCCGATGATGGGGATACCCGGAATATGGATTGGGACCGTTTGATTCAGCCTTTAGGTCAGGGATCCTTTGATACATATCGCTTTGTTAAGTTATTAATTGACAATGGTTATAAGGGACCTATAGGGTTACAATGCTACAATCTTAAAGGTGATGCTGCTGAAACCCTGACCCGATCACTGAATACGTGGAAGAGTTATAAGAAGCGATATGAGCTGGAGAAGTAACCGATTTTAGCTTTTGTTGAAAAGGATTCAGAAAAAGAAATTGGAAGGAAAAAATGAATAAAAAGGAGTTTTTACAGTATATTTCCACTAGTGAAGAGTCGGGAAAGACGCTGTTTGCACCAATTTTAATGCACTTTATTGCAAGGTATGCCGGTGGTAATTATGCCAGGTTTGCTTCGGATTACCGATTCCTGGTAGAAGCCAACCTTCGTGCTCTTGATGATTTTGATATGGACATGGTGGGATTAATCTCTGATCCGTATCGGGAGACAAGCGCTTTTGGTGCCAGGATTGAATTTATTCCGGAAGGAGTCCCCCGTTGTCTGAATTATGTAATCACTACAGAATCGGATATAAGAATCCTGGGCAGGCCCGATGTGTATAAGTGTGAAAGGACTCTTGACCGTATTCTCGGAGCCGAATTATTGGCAAAACGGGTGAATGGCAAAGTTCCGGTGTTTGGCTGGATCGAGGGGCCTATGGCTGAGGCTTGTGATCTGGCGGGTATTGAGCAATTTATGGTTATGACGATGATGGATCCCGACAATGCAAATATACTGTTGGATAAATGTTTGCTGATGGCAAAGGATTTTGCCAGGGCACAAATAGAGGCGGGTTGTGACATTATTGGAATTGGAGATGCCATCTGTTCTCAGGTTGATCCTGAAACATACTCAATCTTCGTGAAGGAACGGCATCGGGAATTAATCAGTTTTATTCATCAGTGTGGCGCCATGGTCAAATTGCATATTTGCGGGGATATCACCCACCTGCTTCCGTCAATCAATGATCTTGTGATCGATATTTTTGACCTTGACTGGCAGGTTGATCCTTTGAAGGCCTTTGAGATCATGGGGGAGGAGGTTATTCGGTGTGGAAATATTGACCCCCGCTTTGTAAAGGATAAAGGTGAAGATGAAATTATTACAGCCTGTAAATTAGTATGCAAAAAGGAGAGGGGCAAGAGATTTATTTTGTCGGCCGGATGCGAGATTATTGTGACTACGCCAGTTCAAAATCTCATGGCAATGCGAACCGCATCAATATAATTAGATTAACCTTTAAAAAAGATATAGAAAATGGGAAAAATTACAGATCGCCTCAAGGAGGGAAAAATTCTGGTCTCAGATGGCGCCTGGGGAACTTTCCTTCATGCAAAAGGGCTTCAATCGGGCCAGTGTCCTGAACTCTGGAATATAGAATATCCTGAAGCCGTATTCGATATTGCCAAAAGTTATCTTGATGCGGGGGCAGACATGGTTGAAACGAACAGTTTTGGCGGCAGCAGTCTTAAATTAGCCCATTATGGATTAGGTTTTCGGGCTGCCGAGTTGAATGAGGCCGCGGCAGCGCTATCCAGGAAAGCTGCCGGTGACAAGTTTGTTCTGGGATCTGTAGGGCCGACCGGTAAGATTCTGATGATGGGGGAAGTGACTCCGGAAGAGGTTTACGAATCGTTCAAAGAACAGGTTATTGCACTTGAAAAGGGGGGGGTGGATGCCATAATTATTGAGACAATGACTGATCTGGATGAAGCACGTTTGGCAGTTAAGGCAGCCAAAGAAAACACATCGCGAGAGGTGATCTGCACAATGACATTCCAAAAAACGCCGGAAGGTGAATTCCGTTCGATGATGGGTGTCTCACCCACTGATATGGTTACCGAACTTGCTACCGAAGGGGTTGATATTATTGGCGCAAATTGTGGAAACGGAATAGAGGGGATGATTCAAATAGTAAATGAGATAAGGTCTTGCAATGGACAAATTCCAATATTGGTACATGCTAATGCAGGGATGCCTGTTTATCACCTGGGGACGACCCTCTTCCCGGAGACACCTGAACAAACTGCTGGATTTGTTGGAGCAATTCTTGAGGCGGGTGTAAATATAATTGGCGGTTGCTGCGGCACTACCCCGGAACATATCCACCAGATTGCACAGGTTGTCAATAAGAGATCAAATTAAGGAAGGATAATATTCAAAAGCGTATGTCGGCAGCAGCAAAGAATTTCACTTTTTCGTTTTTGGAACTTAATCTCACGGTCCAAGACGTTGAAGAGGCAATGGGCTATCCCAGAGGAGAATCACCTGATCCGTTTCCTGAAATGATAGCCTCTGCCCTTAATCATAGCGCCGGATTGTGTGATATCAAAGGAAGCCTTCTGGTTTCTGAACAGTTCTCATTGATTCGTTCAGGAGCCTTTACTATTGAAGGCGTTACTTTTTCAATAGGTGAAAAAATCGCCCGGCAACTGAGAAATGCAGAAGGTGGCGCTCTATTTATTTGTACTGCCGGCGCCGGAATTGGTGATAAAAGCAAGCAGCTTATGGCAGCTGGTGAATTTATGGAAGGGTATATTCTGGATATAATCGGTTCGCTTACTGTTGAAGCAACAATTGAGAAAATTCAGAGCATATTGGAAATTGAGCTGTTGCTAATGGGTAAAAGATTGGCAAATAGGTATAGCCCGGGATATTGTGGATGGGCATTAAGCGAGCAAAAACAATTTTTCAAGCTATTCCCTGAAAATTTTTGCGGAATTAAACTTTCTGAATCGTGTTTAATGGAACCTGCCAAATCATTGAGCGGAGTTATAGGTTTTGGAAAAGAGGTCCGACGAACTGCCTATGAATGTGAATTATGTGAACTTAAAACCTGCCTTTACAGAAAGATCAGGTTGGCTAAAGGAAGATAAATAAATTAGTGGGTATAATTTAAAATGACGATATAATGACATAAACTACCCAATATGACAAAAACGTGGAAGATTACATGATTAAATTTCATCGATTTTCGCTGATAGAGGGCGGCTCCGAAAGTATAAAATATTCCGCCAGCCAATAGCCAGAGCAACCCGGGTAGAACCATACTGGTGATTAATGGCTTTATCGCGATGATTATCACCCATCCCATTAAAACATAGGTGGCAGTTGATAACTTAGGATATCGGCCTGTAAAGTAAAGTTTTAGAATTATCCCGACAGCTGCTATCGACCATACAATCACAAGGATTACCAACCCCCATAAACCCTTAATTGTCAGCATTGTAATTGGTGTATAGGTGCCAGCTATAAGCAGATATATCGCTGAATGGTCAAAAATATTTAGTAACTTTTTTCGCACCGGATCGGTTGCCCCATGGTAAAGAGAGGAAGCAAGATAAAGCGTTAATAATCCGATACTATAAACAAGATAGGTTAAAAATCTTAAATGAATTCCTCCCTGCAGGGCATTATATAACAGGTAAATTACTGCAAAAACAGCGACTATAAAGCCAAATGCATGGGTTAATACGTTCAATCGCTCCTCTTCAGGTGTTTGTTCATTCTTTAAAGCCATCCAAATAGTTATTTTTGTCAGGAAACAAAGGGTAAAATTAGTCTCTTTTCCGGTTATTCATTCAATATTCAGCATTTTATTCATCCATTAAATCACCTTAATTTTAGGTTTATAAGATTGATTTATTAACAATATTGTTATTTTATGTAAATCAAATATTTTATAATTCTGATATACAGAGGTATGGCCGAGTATTCTTTTTTTCTTGAATGTTCATAAAAATTATAGTCAACTGGAATGATATCTAATTAAGAATAGGTAATTTAGATTAGAATTTTATATCCTTTATTAAAACTGTTTTTTACATTTGGATAATAAGATCATTAATTGGAATTTTAAATTCATATATGTTAAAATTAGTGAAAAATTAACATGAGAAAACACGTAAAGTTTCTTTATTTTAACTATATTTGCAACATAAAGTTATTTTTAAATCCTTATTACCTACAATATCATTTTTAGTGAAAAAATTAAAACAAATTATTATGAAAAAACTAATTTTAATCGTTGCAGTAATTCTTGCTTTCTGCACTTTTACATTTGCCCAAGATAAATCAAAATCAGAACCATTCAATAAATGGGAGTTTGGAGTAAATGCTGGTGTTGGCAATTTTGCCGGAGAATATAATATGCATAATTGGTCACCATATAGTGATGCAGATAGTCAAGGTAAATTCGGGTTTGGTGCTCTCATCAAAAAGAATTTTTCGCATGTTTTTGCATTGGAATTCGGGTTTAATCATAATTCCCTTGAAGGCACTGGTTATCACGGGTTTGATAAAACCTATTTAGATTATAGTTTCAAAACTTTAACAACTGAATTTGATGTTAATACGGTTTGGAACATTAACAATTTACTATCGAAAAATAAGTTTGACAGAAAATTGTATTTATTTGCAAAATTGGGTGTTGGAGCAACTCATGTTAATAATAAATCAGGTCTTGATTATACCGACAGTAAAGTTGAATTTCCTACTGTTCCGCTGGGTGCAGGTGTATCGTATAAGATCAGTGACAAGGTTAGACTGAATTTAGGAACCCAATGGAGCTGGATTCATGGTGACAGGCTAGACGGTCGTACGACCCGTCCAACTACAAGCAATTCAAACCCTTCTGTTAATGGCACAAAGCTTTATACTTATGCAGGTTTGTCTTTCACCTTAGGAAAAGCTAAAAAGCCTGCTCCTGTTGTTGAAGCTCCAAAGCCAGAACCAAAACCAGAACCAAAACCAGAGCCAAAACCAGAACCAAAACCAGTAGTAAAAGTTAAGCCAGCAGTTATTGGTAATGCTTATAAAGTTTATTTCGCATTTGATAAGTGGAATCTTGATTCTAAAGCAACCGCTGATCTTGATCGTCTAGCTAAGGATATGAATGAAAATGCAACTGTAAATGTTGACCTTAAATCTCATACCGACTCAAGAGGTCCTGCAAGCTATAACATGAAGCTTTCTGAAAAACGTGGAAAATCAGTTATTGAGTATCTTAACGGTAAGGGAATTGCAAGTTCAAGGATTAATGCTCAGGCATTCGGAGAAACCCAATTAGTAAACAAATGTAAAGATGGCGTTCCATGTACTAAAGCTGAACATGCACTTAACCGCAGAACAGAAACCATCATTATTGAATAATTAAAATTTCACCTGATTATTTTTCAGGGGAACAATAGATATAAACAGAGATTGTCATTTGGCAATCTCTGTTTTTTTGTATTAAAATCAGCTGTTCATAATTTTTGAAATCGTGTTTTTATGAAACGGATTGGATTACTTTCTGATACTCACGGATATTTGGATGACAGGATTCTAACTTTTCTTAATGATTGTGACGAGATCTGGCATGCGGGTGATATCGGAAATTTGGAAACAGCTCAAAAGTTGTCTGCCATAAAGCCTTTGCGGGCTGTTTCGGGGAATATTGATGGAGCAGCTTTGCGTCAGCAATATCCGCTAATACTTCGCTTTTATTGTGAAGAGGTTGAAGTATTGATCCTTCATATTGGTGGATATCCGGGACATTATACTTCGGAAGCCCGAAAAGAGATTAATTTAGCTAATCCAAAATTATTTATTTCGGGCCATTCACATATTCTTAAGGTCATTTACGACCCCAAGTACCAATTACTGCATATTAATCCGGGAGCGGCGGGAATCCAGGGATTTCATCAGGTCCGGACTTTAATCCGTT
The DNA here is from genome assembly GCA_903918045.1 of uncultured Bacteroidia bacterium. GTDB lineage: Bacteria > Bacteroidota > Bacteroidia > Bacteroidales > Prolixibacteraceae > JAAFHB01. Next base: position 10,019 of record CAIXCY010000273.1, on the reverse strand, counting down.
TCTCAATTGATAAGACGATAATTAAAGATCTTGAAGTTATTGAGCTGGGCCAAAAGGGGATCATTTCAATGTAAAATCCTCATGTGCCAATACCGACAAAGGACAATGGTTAATCAAAGAGTATTTTATTAGTTTAAAACGCTTATGTTTAATACTTTAGGATTAATTTATACGTATAAATTGTGCAGCTACCCAGGTATTGTTTTGATCAGATCTCAAGAATTGTATTCCCAACTCCTCAGCCCGGGATTTGATTGATTCGAGGTCTGATATATAAAATCCGCTCATAATCAGTTCACCCCCCGTTTTTAAGGCGTTTACATATCCTGGCATATCCTTTAAAAGAATGTTTCGCTGGATATTGGCATAAATAATATCAAATGTTTTCTGCGGGATTGCTTCCACGCCACCCTCAATTATTTGCAGGTTTTTAATGCCGTTTATAGCTGCATTTTCGATTGTACTGTTTATAGCCCACCTGTCGATGTCGATTCCTGTAATCGATTCTGCCCCCCGTTGTGAGGCCAGAATACTTAGAATTCCTGTACCGCACCCCATGTCTAGAACGCTCTTTCCTATCAGATCCTGATTTAATATCGCGGAGATCATCAGACTGGTCGTTTCATGATTTCCGGTTCCAAATGCCATCGCTGGTTCAATTATAAGTTCATATTCAGCCTTAGGATAATCAGTATGAAAAGGAGCACGTATTAAACATCGGTCGGCAATCATTAAGGGCTGAAAATAATTTTTCTCCCAAACCTCATTCCAGTTTTGATCCGGAATAATTTCGTAAGTGTATGAACTCTTAAAAAGGGTGAAATCTTCCGGGAAAAGATCCGAAAGCCCTTCCTGCGAAAAATCCCGGGACACAATATAAGCTTCGATATATTCACCTGTTTCGGTAAAGCTTTCATAACCTATGTTTCCGAGATTTGCAACTAATATCTCCCTGTTGATCTCTGAATCAGGATCGATTTTCCAGCTTGTTTTCGTGTATTCCATTGAAATTAAAATTAATATGATATTCTAAATGCCAGATTAAAGCCAATACTGTTGAATTTCCCATTATCAAATCCCGCATAGGTCCCAATATTGGCAGATAAAAGTACCTCCAGAAGGGTGTATCCAACTTCAATGTAATTAGGTTTAGCAGGTGTTGAATAGTAACTGCACCATACCATTTCGCGCCAGAGGGTATTGCTTAAACCGGGTAAATATTTTAGCGCAATATAAGGGGCCCGAATAGATAAGTGCGCTTTAACAAACTTGTCAGAAGTACTTAAGGAGTAATACCCGGGAAGAAAGAAGGCATGCCGATACTCTCTTAACAGGACAGGACTGGTTTGAGTAAGCGCATGTGCAAAATCAGAAAAGTGAATTGAGGTATTGTTTGGGAACCACCCTCCGTCTATTGCCGCTGCAATACTCGATGTTGGACTCCATTCCTTTAAATACTGAAGACCCGCACCCAGGAAATCGAAATCTGAAGTGCTTGATAGTAAGTTTTTTATCCCTTTCCGATACTCAAGATAGAATGTCGGATAATCAGAATGTAACATTACTTTAGCTCCATGACTGACTCTGTAAAAATAATGTGGCGTAAATTCAATTTTTATTGCGGTAACAGTATTGATCTGGTTTTCAATTGATTTATTGGTTAGTTCCCCATTCACCGGACTATTTGGCTTATAAATTTCATCCTTCTTGAAAAAAGAAAAATTGGTAGAGTTTTGCAATTGTTTGTTGTCACTCCATTTAAAAGTGGCGTTAAATACGATACCATTCGCCAGATCAATGGCATTGGAGAAATTGACAAAACGGCTTTCATAGAATCTGCCGAAGTTCTCCTTGTAAAATAATGAGGCTATGGAATTGATAAAAGGATGTACGACATCTGAGGGTGGATTAAAATCAACTGTATTTTTCCCTCCTGAGAGGTTAAATGATCCCCTTTTTACCGGAGCATAGGTATAATTAATCATTCCGGTTGCAAGAAGCGCTTCCCTGTTTATGGCATAGGCAACAAAGGGGGTCACTTTTAATGAATTTCCAGGACCATAATTTTTTGTGATATCGATACTTTGTGCAACCTTCCAGCCATCTGCAGCATTGAAACTGATTCGTTTTGTTGAGATTAAACCATCATATTTAAAACTATAGGTGGAATCAATAATCGGACGTCTGATTCCGAAAAACAAGGGGTTCAGAATACCGTAGTTTCTTTTATGGCTGACTACCGAAGTTGAATCAGGAACGATTTTTTTTTGTTTTTCCGCGATTGAATCCCGTTTGCTGAAGCTGTTTATTTCACCCATTGAAAGAGGGATCGGACGCATTTGTGACCAATAGTGGTTATCCCGGTTATTAGCCTCCTTTTCGATGGATACTTTGACCTTATCTTTAACCTCCAGTGATTTCAAAGAATCTGGTTTACGGCCATTAACCTGCTGGGCCATCAATCGTGACAGCTTTGTCATATCTCTATTGGTTAGTTTTTCTTTATCAAGCAAATGAGCAATCTTGAGTTCCTTCTTATTCCCCGGTAGTGGCTTATTCGCTTTAATTGATTGAGTCGAATGACTATTTTCCGCCCCTTCTTTATCCGGTTTCCGGGGTTGAATTCCGATCATTGCAAGAACCTGGCTGTTGGGATTCAGATTATTGTATTTTATGGATGCAATGAACTTAGCGGTTCCTTTAACCCCCATCATGCCTCCTTCAAAATTGTAATCGTGACCCGCAGGCAACCAGACTCCAGGAAGAACTTCATCGAAGACAAGCCGGAAGCTAACATCACCAAAAGGTGTTCCGAAACTTAGATCAGCTTTGTTCAGACACCATAAATCCTCAATGATATAGATATAACCTTCAAGGAGTTGTTTGCTTTTCCGCTTTGGAATAACTTTAATTTTGTTTACCGTATATTTCCCTTCCTGCTGAAAACCTTCGTACCTGAAATTATAATATGAAAAGGCATTCTTTCCGATCGGTGAAAAGAGGATATTTATATTGTCCTGGTAAAGGCTTGTTCCAAGGTAATCCTCAACCGAAAACTCAACAATTTTTGGAAAACTGGAATTGATCGAAATGATTTGCTGATCATATTTATCGGGAGCGTGAAAGCTTATCCGGCTGACCGTTTCATTAACAAGTATATCTCCTGATTTTATATCAATTCCCTTTTTTTTGAGTTGATTGCGAATTAACCCCGGTATTTTTTCAAACTTAACAGTTCCCCGGATGTAGACATCTGCATTAAAAGAATTAACCTGGTTAAGATGGACATAGGATAATCCGATAACTTTCCTCATGATGGCATATGCTGGATCTTCCTCACCTGAATGGATATCCACCTGATTAATCTGAATGATTTGCTCCTCGAGGATTACTTCAAGTTCGGTTGTTTTTTTTGTCAGCGTAATTGTTTCAACCTTAGGAATAAATCCTAAGCTTCTAAAATTGGCTGTATAAGTGCCGAACGGGAGATTCAGGTCAAATTTCCCTTCGTCATTGGTTGTAGTTCCTAAAGAAATCTCTTTGATAAAAACAGTGGCAAAGGGGATCGGGGTGCCATCTTTCCCTTTAATGGAACCTTTTAGGCTATGTGAATACGCTGATAATCCTGTAAATAATAGTAAAACAAATGATATGGCTAATCTTAAGCGTAAGGTCATGACTATTATTCTTAAGGATTATAATTTCTTTTTAAAGGTAACAAACTAAGACAGGATTTGATTCACCGGATAAAAAAAGAGTGGATAGGGCTTCCCATCCACTCCATAAATATATATAATCCTTTATTGTTTTGGTAATCAGCAATTAATAGGCGTTAATTATCGACAGGAAATCGGCACCTTTCAGAGAAGCTCCTCCGATAAGTCCACCGTCGATGTCAGGCTGACTGAAGAGTTCGTTTGCATTGGCCGGGCTGCATGAACCTCCGTAAAGAATTGAAATCTCTTCTGCAACTTCTTTACTGTATTTGGAAGCAATTAAGCCCCGGATAAATGCTAGCATATCCTGAGCTTGTTGTGTAGAAGCAGTTACTCCGGTTCCAATAGCCCAGATTGGTTCGTAAGCAATAACCAGTTTAAGTATTTGCTCTGCAGGTAAAAGAAAGATTGTCTCGTCAAGCTGCTGTTTTACAAATTGATTTTGTGTTCCGGCTTCGCGGATAGACAAAGCTTCACCGCAGCAATAGATTGGTGTCAATTCCTGCTCAAGAGTTAATGCCACCTTTTTATTCAGTGTTTCACTGGTTTCATGATAGTATTCACGCCTTTCGGAATGACCAATAATAACATAGGTTGCACCTGTTGATTTTACCATTGAGGCCGAAACTTCTCCGGTATAGGCACCCTTTGCAACGGCAGCACAATTTTGGGATGCAATATTAATCCGTGCACCATCAACTGCATCTACCACGCTGGTCAGATGTGTGAAAGGTGTGCCAAGAACAACAACCACATCCTTTGCACCTTGAGTTAAAACAAGTTCATTTACACTTTTTGCCAGTTCAACACCTTCCTTAACGGTCGTGTTACATTTCCAGTTTCCGGCTACAATTTTCTTTCTCATTACCCTGATAATTTAAAAAATTATGAATTAAAAGCTTAATCGGTACATTTGAATTGCAAAGATAAAACTTAATGGCAAAGTCTGAAACAGTGCTGTGAGTCAAATCAATGATTTAACTTTTTGTTCATTTGAGATTAGTGGTTTGTGCATTGATATATGCCTCAGCTTTTGAAGGGGAAGGGAAATCCGCCTCTGCCCATTTTCCTAAAATTGTCCCTTTACGCAGCAAAATCAGACCCGGATTGGAACGGATAATCGTTTTTAGGGTTGTCTGGTCGGTAAATAAAATATCATACGTGGGTTTTTGTTCAAGTTGATAGTTTCTTAATCCCTCTCCGGATGTTGAAGTAAGACCAATAAACCTGAATCCTTTTTGTTTGGCCCAGTTTGCAAGCAGATTAAGTTCTTTTTGCTTTTCATGACTTGATTTCTCCAAATCGTAGGTAATTACGAAAAACGTATGAATTGAATCATGCAGATAGTTGTCTGTAACATTTTGTTGATCAATTGTTTGTATGGAAAAATCATGGATTGGCGGACGATAACCTTTTTTTACCAGCAAAGGACGATCCATTGATTCAAATTTCCAATGGAGGGTATCCTGCCATGGAAAATCGTGATCACCAAATTTTTTAACCTCCTTCGAAAATTTGTTTTTGTATAAATAGCTGTTCTGATAAACATCCGTTGGAGCACCTTGAGGGATTGTCATCCCCTCGGGAATGTTAACTCCGATTTTATAGGGCCTGAAATCCAGGATAGGTTCATGACGCAAGGACCATGAAACAACCAAAATATAGCTTATCAACACTATCAAAAATATGATTTTTCGGAATGTTAACGAGATTAGAAAACCGAGGCTCTTTCGGTTTAAAAGCAGTAAAACAACCAAAATAATCAGCACTACATTTTTGTAAAAAGTTTCCCAATTTGTGATTACGAGGGCGTCGCCAAAACAGCCACAGTCAGTAACCGGGTTCTTTAAAGCAATGTAAAGGGTAAGAGGGGTAAAAATAAGCATGAAACCTAAAGCTACCTTGGTCGAAATCCTGATCAGAATGCCGGTTAACAATGTTATTCCTATTAGAAATTCTGCAAAGGGGAGTAAGAATGCACCCGGAGTAACCAGTATGTCAAGTATTTTAAGCTGAAGTGCATCGATATAATCACTCAGTTTATATTCAAATCCAACAGGGTCTATCCCTTTTGCAATTCCTGAAAAAAGAAATAAAATCCCTACTGCCCATCTGGCTATTGTAAGCCCTATTTTCTTCATGCTATTCAAATTCAAGTTTAATGAGCCCAAATATGGCGTAGTTTATCATATCGAGGTAATTGGCATCCACACCCTCTGAGATAATCGTTTTACCTTGATTATCTTCTATTTGTTTAGTTCTTTTTATCTTCATCAGGATCAGGTCGGTGTATGAACTGATTCTCATTTGTCGCCATGCTTCGCCGTAATCATGATTTTTTTCCAACATCAGATGTTTGGCCTTCAAAAGGTTGTCCATATATTTTTGCTCGGTAACATCTGCAGGAAGCTCATCATCTGAAGGTCCCAGTTCAAGCTGAATCAGCGCCATCGCGCAATAGTTGATAATCCCGATAAATTCATCGCGCGCATCTTCTGCTATTTTTGCAATCCCTTTTTCTTCTATACTTCTGATTCTTTGAGCCTTGATGTAAATCTGATCGGTCATCGATTTGAGTCTCAGAATTCGCCATGCGGTTCCATAGTCGTTCATTTTCTTTATAAAAACCTCGTGGCAGATAGCTATGATCCGATCAAACTGTTCATTCGTTTTATTCATATTTCCTAATTGAACCATAAAAGTATTAAAAATTAGGGAATGGATGTGACTTTTATTCTTATTTTTGTATTTAATCCGGCAGGAACGAATCTGATTATTCTGCTTTATTTATTTGATTGTTAATTTCTTACAGTGATTCAGATTCAGGGCACTTCTAATTGAAAAATACCGAAAATGTTATTTACCCAAAACGACAAAAGCTTTTATAAGAAAAAGAGTACAATCAACCTTAATGGTGATCTGATTGATTTAAGTTCACCTGTCGTTATGGGAATTTTAAATTGCACTCCCGATTCATTTTATGATGGTGGAGTTTATAATTCAGATAAGTCAATTTTAAAACGGTCAAACCAGATTCTTGAAGAGGGGGGAGTATTCATTGATATAGGTGCAATGTCAACTCGTCCAGGGGCAATGGAGATCTCACTGGAGGAAGAACTGTACCGGTTATTACCTGCTGTAAAAGTGATTAAAAAGGAGTTTCCTGCGGTTTCACTTTCTGTTGATACGTATCGTTCTGAAGTTGTTCAGCAGGTATACGATCAAATTGGGGACTTTATAATCAACGATATATCAGGCGGTACCTTTGATGATTTGATGTTTGAAAAGGTTGCCTATTTAAATCTTCCTTACCTGTTGATGCACTCTAAGGGGAGAAGTGACAAGATGCAGAATAATCCGGTTTATGAGGATGTTGTCAAAGAGGTTATATTTTTTTTGTCTGCGCAGGTTCAAAAGTTGAAAATTTTGGGCGTTTCTGATATTCTGATTGATCCAGGATTTGGATTTGGAAAGAGTGCAGCGCATAATTTTGAATTACTTAACCGCCTTGATGCATTCCGGATTTTTGAACTGCCTGTATTGGTCGGCATATCACGAAAGGCTATGATATGGAAAGAACTGGAAATCACTGCCGATAAAAGTCTGAATGGAACCACGGTTTTGAATGCTTTGGCTTTAGCCGGTGGTTGTGACATTTTACGTGTTCATGATGTGAAAGAGGCTCTCGAGACGATAAAATTAGTAGATAAATTAAAAAACAGCGCTAAATGCTAGAGTTATTTATCCATGTCAGGTTTTTGGATGTGATTGATATATTTCTTGTTGCAATAATTTTCTACGAGATCTATAAATTGGTTAAGGGTACTGTTGCCTTTAATATCTTCATGGGAATATTCATCATTTTTGTTGTTTGGCTGGTTGTAAAGTCATTAAAAATGGAGTTGTTAGGCTCTATTCTTGGACAACTTTTCGGAGTTGGGGTAATTGCAATTATAATTGTATTTCAGCAGGAGGTGCGGAGGTTTTTATTGATGCTGGGCAGCAGGTACCGTGCAAACCGCCGATTTTCACTCGAGAATTTGTTTTCAAGCCAGTTTAAGTTTGCTTCGGAGGCTAGTCTTCATGCAATTGTGGATGCATGTATTCAGATGTCAGAGAACCGAACCGGGGCATTAATCGTACTTGCCAGAGAGAGTGAACTGCAGGAGTATGTTGAAACAGGAGAAATCATTGATGCTGCAATCACCCCTGAATTAATCAAAAGCATTTTTTTTAAAAATTCGCCACTTCACGACGGAGCGATGGTTATTACCCTTAACCGGATTAAGGCTGCCCGATGCATTCTACCCCTGTCTCAAAAGCTTGAAATAAACCCGATACTTGGCTTAAGACACCGGGCTGCCATTGGCCTCTCGGAGCAGACTGATGCCTATGTTATTGTTGTCAGTGAAGAGACCGGCCATATTTCAGCATCCTACAGTGGAGAACTGGTTGAAAATGTACCAATGGAGGAACTTTTCAGAATCCTGGAATCGGGATATAAATAGCCTTATATTTAAATCTTCTGACTCAATCTTCAATCTAAACATCAAAGAAAAAGGTTAAAACGGACCTGCCATTTTAACCTTTTATATTTATCAGGTTCTCTGATATTCAATCATTAACCATTAATCATTAATCATTAACCATTAATCATTAATCATTTACCATTATTTATAGGCCTGTGTATGAACATTTTTCATAGATCTGCCTGAAGGGTCAGCATTATTACGGAACGAAGCATCCCATGCAAGTGCTTCAGGTGTGCTACAAGCAATTGATGGTACCGACGGTACGCAACTTGCTGCAGCATCCGAAGGGAAGTGCTCGGTGAAGATGGAACGGTAGAAATACTCCTCTTTTGACATCGGCGTATTAATCGGAAACCTGAACTTCGCATTAGCCATTTGTTCGTCGCTAATTTTTTCAGCGGTAAGCGCTTTTAGTGAATCAATCCAGTTATATCCGACACCATCAGAGAACTGCTCTTTTTGACGCCAAACAACGCTTTCAGGAAGAAAATCTTCAAAAGCCTTCCGCAGAATCCATTTTTCCATTTTCCCGTCAATGGCCATTTTATCGGTAGGATTTAGCCTCATTGCAATATCCATAAATTCTTTGTCAAGAAATGGGACACGTCCTTCAACTCCCCACGCTGCGAGCGATTTATTCGCCCTTAAACAGTCGTAAAGGTGCAATTTGCTAAGCTTACGTACAGTCTCTTCATGAAATGCCTGTGCATTGGGAGCTTTATGGAAATAAAGGTATCCTCCAAAGAGTTCATCTGCCCCTTCACCCGACAATACCATTTTTACCCCCATCGATTTGATCATGCGGGAAAGCAGGTACATTGGTGTTGATGCACGAACCGTTGTTACATCGTATGTTTCAAGATGGTAAATTACATCACGTAAGGCATCAAGCCCTTCCTGAACGGTAAAGTGCACTTCATGGTGAACCGTTCCGATATGATCTGCAACTTTCTGTGCTGCAGCTAAATCGGGAGACCCGATAAGTCCAACAGCGAAAGAGTGGAGCTGAGGCCACCAGGCTTCATGAGTGTCTGAATCTTCAACCCTGCGCCCTGCATATTTCTTTGCAATAGCTGAAATTACAGAGGAATCAAGTCCTCCTGAAAGAAGAACACCATAAGGTACGTCGGACATCAATTGCCGGTGAACTGCATCCTCAAGCGCTTTTCTTAGGACATCAATATCTGATTTGTTATCTTTAACTGTTTCAAATTCAGTCCATTCACGACTGTACCATTTTGTCATGACCCCATCCTTACTGTAGAGATAATGCCCTGGCAGGAACTCCTCGATTTTTTTGCAGGTCCCTTCCAATGCTTTGAGCTCTGAGGCAAAATACACGGTTCCGTCTGCATCCCAGCCCATGTATAAAGGGATGATCCCAATATGGTCCCTGGCTACAAGGTAGCAATCGTTCTCTTCATCATAAAGTACGAAGGCAAAGATACCGTTAAGATCTTCAAGGAAATTGATCCCTTTTTCGCGATAAAGTGCAAGAATAATTTCGCAGTCTGATTCGGTAAGGAACTCATAATGATCTTCAAGCGGTTTACGTAACTCCCTGTGATTGTAGATTTCTCCGTTTACCCCTAAAACAAGTTTCCTGTCTTTACTGTACAGTGGCTGTCCTCCCGATGAAGGATCGACAATCGAAAGTCTTTCATGCGCAATAATTGCTTTTGAACCGCAATATATCCCCGACCAGTCCGGTCCACGGTGGCGAATCCTTTTCGACATCTTAAGAACTTGTGCCCTTAAATCCTCGGCTTTT
>CAIXCY010000272.1 GCA_903918045.1 uncultured Bacteroidia bacterium | reverse complement strand
TCCCAACTATGGCCCCACACATAAAACAAGGCTAAGGTTTTTACCTTTAGAAAATCAGATGTAAGCTGATAAAAGTTCTTTAATTCTCTTCTGTCGTTTGCTGTGTCGTTAGGGATATAATTTGTTTTTCCGAATAGATGAATGGTAGGTTGCCATCTAAGAAATTCAGTGGGCATATTGAAATTGTACGTGTCACCGACGGTTCTCGCATATTCAATACCTAAACCGGTTATTGCCTCCACTACAACATCGTTGGTATTGCCAAAAGGATACGACATTCCACGAACGGGATAACCCATCAATCGCTCCAGCTCTTTTCTATCCTCCACCACTTCATAAATCACATCAATTTTCGACAAAGAAGTCAAAGCCGGGTGATTTGCCGTATGACCGGAAACTTCGTGTCCTTTATACAAGCTTTTGATTTCTTCTTTAGTGAGATAATCTTTTGTGCCTAGCTTGTTGGAATTGAGATGAAAAGTTCCGACAAGACCATATTCATTCATTAATTTTACCAAATCTTTGTCGGCAACACGTCCATCATCAAAACTCAATATTAATGCTTTGGATTTACCTTGCGGGAAAAGCATTTCTATTGGTGTGCCGGTTATTGCAACAGGCCTATCTGCCTGTGCTTTGGCGAAGTTTATTGAAAGGGAAAGGGCCAAAAAGAAGATCAATTTTTTCATAAAAAATAAATTTAATATATTAAGAAACACTACTGCATTCATGCAATCAATAGGTTTTAAAGATGCTTTCACTCATCGAGCAATAACTTAATATCAGCAGTTGCTCTTTCGATATCTGGTTTCTGTGTAGCATTATAAATTCCCCGGATTCTACCTGACTTATCAATCAGGAGCATTGATTCTGTATGCAAAAAATAGGAAGAATCTCTTTGCAGTCCAAGGCGTCTTTCTGAGAAATAAGACTGTCTTCCTAAATTGTAAATTCGTTCTTTATTCCCTGTTAGCAAATACCATTTATTTGGATTAATAGTATGATTTTCACCATATATTTTTAGTATGCTAACCGAATCAATCCAGGGCATCACGGTAAATGACACTAATTTTACTTGTTTATTGTTAGCAAAAGTATTCTGTATTATTTGCAGGTTATTTGTCATTCTTGGACAAATGGTTGGACAAGTTGAAAAGATGAAATTTGCCATATAAATGTACCCGTCAAGTGAATCTTTTGTTATTAAATGTCCCAATTGATTCTGCATTTTGAAAGTATCGATGGTATGGATGTTCTTATATTTGGGATCACCCGGTTTTATCCACTCTGCAGTAAAGTCAGAAGTATTGTAGAACGGTAAGACTTCATTTTTTGTATGGCATGCTATTAAAGCAACGACACAACATAGCAAACCCAAAACCCTGTTAATGTGTTGCTGTAGGAATACAGCTTTGAACCGAAATAACTCCATATAATTTATTGTTTTTTATTGTGTAATTGGAAACCAACTGCCCCGTGCTATCCCAGGTTTGTTGCAGTCCTTCCTCTTTGCCCATTTGGTAATTGCTTCTTTGTCTCATTTTGCTATTAGGAAAAAAAACAATTTGTGTTCCATTAAACTGGCCGTTTTTATAATTGAATAAATACCTGTAATTGCCATTGGGCCACCATTGTTTAAACTCCCCTTCAATCTTACCATCAGCATAATATTGTTCGAGTAGTTTTTCTCCTGTATTGTACCAGGCCAGTGCCAGTCCATTTTCCAATCCATTAATTATCGGCAATTTATAAACAACATGCCTGTCTTTTTCATGCTGTATCATGTAGCCCGAAAACGGCTTGCCGTGATAAAAATATCCATTTTCGTTACGTCTTAATGCAGTATCAAAATTTAAGACATTGATGTCTGGGGGCAAGATTATGATTTGTTTCTTATTGGTATTGCACGTAAAAAAAACCAACAAGAAACCTGCAACCATCAACCTTTTCATCCGAATATAATTTGTTTTTTAATTGCCGGATAGCTGGCCCCGATCCATCGGGGGAACTCGCATGTGAGATATTCATTTGTGTTTATTGAACATGCTCGTTTCATTGGATAAATAGACATCGGCAAACGCTATTGGAAATTATTACTCCACTAAAAACTGTCCCATCAAACCTCCATCTTCATGATTACTGAAATGGCAATGATACATGTATGGATTCACCCCGCTGGAAAAGTCATCATATTTGGCAATTACTGAGACAGATTCTCCAAGTGGGATATAAACAACATCTTTCCAGCCGGATTCATACGCTGCTACTGAACCCGAACTGCGGGAAATAATTTTAAACTGTACGTCATGGATATGAAAAGAGTGACCAAAAATATTGTTGTTTACAATAGTCCATTTCTCAACCGAATTAAGTTTAATGTTTTGATTGATAGTCGTGAAACCATACGTATTATTGTCGAATGTAAAAGCAGATCCGGCCTGCCCGCCTGTAATCGTGATCGTTCGGCTATTTGTAACATCTGCATTTGTCCAATACACATTATTGGCCAGTGCTGCAGGCAATGCCGTGATTGGATTTTCTGTTGGTGCCACCACATTGATATGCAATAAGCTAAAATCAATATTATTCAATAAACTCCCGAAATTTCCGCTGCTGGCGGGTTCTGCACCAGGAAACCCAAAAATTTGCCCGGTGTTAAAGGCTTTCATATCGAGGTTTGAACCTACAGCATCACTGCCAAGATTTACTAAAATTTCAACTCTCTCGCCCACCGCTAATTTCACACGGGTTACTGGCACGGGGGCATTCAACAGCCCGCCATCGTTGGAAATCACATAAAATGTACGATTATCACTAAATCCTAAATTATAGGCTCTTTCAACTTCTGCATTTAATATCCTGAACCGCACAAATTGTTTTGGCAGACTTATCTCAGCATTAGCTGTTCCATTCGTTAACATATAATCGCCGTAAGTCGTTGTGAGATCAAATGAATTGTCTGTATTATACCTTCTGCTGGTCAGTACCAGCGGAATATCATCTGTTCCATAAGTTCTTGGTAAGGCCAATGCAGATTCCATCGGGTCTTTAACAATTATAAAACCCCCGGCACCTTTGGTTAACTGTTCCTGGGTTTTTAGGTGTAAATGTGGATGATACCAGAAAGTCGCTGCATTGTTTTTTACCTGGAAATTTGGCGACCAGGTAGCTCCTGCACTGATGATCTGATGCGGACCACCGTCCATAATAGCAGGTATATGAAATCCATGCCAGTGCACCGTGGTTTGATCGGCCAGACTGTTGGTTACATTTATTTGCACATTATCCCCTTTGTTCATGATGAGGGTAGGCCCCCAAAAAGAATTTCCATTATAACCGTAAGTGGCAGTTACATTACCTGTGCGCAACTGTTTTGTTGAACTGCCTAAAGTGAGATTAAATGTTGTGCCGGTCAATACTGGTGGTATCCAAAGCGTATTGTACGTTTTATCAGTGGTTGTGGTGCTTCCGCTGCCAGAATTATCGATTGTTTTTTTACAATTTAAAGTAGTTGCAACTATTGTGAATACAAGAATCAGTTTGCCTGTTTGGGCTTTATTTATAGTCATTTTTATATTTTTCAACCTTATTAGATTATGTCTCAATACCCTTTTCAATCTTATTAAAAATCAGGCGTTAATTTGGATGGGATCCGCCATCTTCTGGCCCTTTCGGACGCCCCGCCAATTCCAGTTCGAGGTATTTCGGGAACTGTGATTCCGGAATTATAAGCTTTACATTCTCATCCCTGATTTTTGCAAACGAATCTACTTTTGACTTTTCTGATCTAACGGGTGGTTTTGTATTTTTATCAACAAGCTGATCCATCTCTTCAAAAAAGTCGTTAAAGGCGGAACTTACTTTTTCGGTTTGAAGATTGTCCAGATTAAGTGGCTTGCAGATCCGCTCCTTTACCATTTTAATCCTTTCATTTATGGAAGGTGGTTTCATACCACCATGCTCTGGTTGGGAAAAGCAAAAACTTACTGTAGAGAGGACAATAATAACTGTTGCAAATACTTTTGTCTTCATAGTTTTAATTTTTAATAAAATGAATATGAAGGCAAACGTAACAGAAGGATGGTCAAATTGAAAATAGAATCATTAGAGAGGACGATTCTATCTCTTGTTAAGGGGTTTTTATCTCCGAAATGGTTGGTTTAAATCTCTGGTTGGAGGATATTCAAGTTATATTTCTTTGAATATTTTTCACATTCTCTCTGCACTAATTCTCTGTTGATTGCTTTCCCATGTCCGGGAAGGAATAGGGTGCATTGGGTTTTCAACAATTTTCCCCAACTTCTGACCATCTCTTCAGGGTCATCGGCAAAGGGGGTGAAGATCGAATTTCGAAATATCCCAAGCATAGTATCTCCTACAATTGCGATCTCATTGTTAATAATTACTGAGACCGATCCGATTGAATGGCCGGGAGTTGCAATTATTTGAATGTCGAATCCATCCTCTGACAGATCAAGATAGTTTCCGATCAGTCGATCCGTTGTGAAAGATGGGTATTCGAACCAGCTTCTACCGATAAGGGATCCAAGACCCGATAATAATCTGGTTAATATAAGTGTACCAGCCGGAATTGGGATATATCCGGTTTTTGTAAATCGGGCCTCTTGTTCCCCTGCCAGAATCATGCAATTTTCCTGTTGACGCAAAATACATGCATTGTGACAATGGTCAAAATGGGTATGCGTCAGGATGATTAGATTGATTCGGTAAGATAATCCCAACGCTTTGATATTCCTTTTCAAACCGGGATAGGAATACTTCCAGCCGATATCAACCAGAATATTTCCGGCAGGTGTTGATATCAGGTAGACATTGCTTCTACCTGAGGAAACAAGATATACCTCATATCCGTTTTTAGTTTTTCACTTTTTCATCACTTCAGCTATAAGCAGGAGGCTTTAAACTCTCTTCCCGTCACTTTCAGCTTGATTTTTTACAACCTTTGGATATCCTGTTCCGAAAGGCCGGTGAGTTTCGAGATATCCGATGGAGGCAATCCCATTTTCATGGCATTTTTTACAATTATTAATTTCTCTTGCTCAATCCCCTGCTCAATCCCCTGCCCAATTCCACGTTCCATGCCGGTTTCAAAAGAATCGGCCATCATCGTTTTTTCGGTACTGATATAATCCCAGTATTTGTCGTAAGTTTCCAGCTCCCCTTTGGTTAAAGCGCTTTCAAGAATCAGGTCAGAGGCCTCCTTAAGTTCAGGGACATCCAGAAAGTCGGAGGATATCCCTTCCTGCTGATCGCTGATCTCCGATAAAAAGCGTAGCCATAACACCTGTAACCGCTTGTCTGTAAATTTTTTGGACTTGAATTTAGGAAGTTCAATAAAGATGAATTCAAGCCCTTCGATCACTTTTTCACTCTCCTGGGTATGGATAATCTTATAATGGTGGAGGTAATTATCAGACTTGTTATCGAAATTTTCGTTGATGATATTCAGCGAGTAAACAGGTTGTAAACCTTTGTATTGTATCCCCTTACCCACCTGTTTGATATACGCTTTTGAGGCATTGAAAAGGACGCGGCTTTTGAAACCGTCGGTCCAGAGCATTTGCATCTCGACGATAAATTGCTGCCCCTTTTCGTCAACGCATCTCACATCGACGATCGAATTCTTAAAGATTGGGATTTCGGGGACCAGTTCGGCCGGAAGGTATTCAAGCGAAACAATTTTCTTACCCTCCGCAAGTGGCATCACGGCATTGAGGAAACTCTTAAGCAAATGGGGATGTTCACCAAAAATTCGCTTAAAGGTCAAATCATTTTTCGGGTCGAGGTAACGCATAGTTCAAATTGTCGATACTACAAATTTACGACAAAGTAAGTGAAAGTATATATTATCGTACTTTTAATTCTAGCAGTGCTAAAAATTGAGGTATCAAAACAGCCAATAATAATGCTTATAATGATCCTAAAGGGTAGTATTTTATAGTATATTTGAGGGATTCGTGTTGAAGCAATTCCCTGCTGATTGCCTTTCCATGTCCGGGGAGGAAGAGGTGGCATTCGGTTTCCAAAAGTATTCCCCAGCTTTTAAGCAATTCCCTGATATTGTCGGCAAAAGGGGGAAAGATCGAATTCCGGCAGATTCCGAGCATTGCATCGCCCACGATTGCAATTTCATTATTAATGATTATGGAGAGCGATCCGCTTGAATGACCAGGAGTTGAGATTACTTTCAGGGCATAGCCATCGTAGGGAAAACCGGGATCTTTTCCGATCGGCAGGTCGGTTTAAAGGGGGGGTATCCGAACCATTTCCTTCCGATAAGGGTTCCCAATCCAGCCAGAAGTCTGGTTCCAGGCAGTGTTCCCCCCGGAATGGGAGTGTATCCTGCCAGTGTAAACTTTTGCTCCTGTACACCGGCAACAATCAGGCAGTTTTCCTGCTGACGCAGCATGAACGCATTAAAGCAATGGTCAAAATGGGTATGTGTTAAGATCAGGTGGGTAATTGGGTGAGTCAATCCCAATGAAATGATATTCCTGCGAAGACCGCTAAATGTAAATTTCCACCCTGTTTCAACCAGTATATTGCTGGTAGGTGTTGAGATCAGGTAGACATTGCTTCTTCCGGCTGATACCAGGTATACCTTGCTGCCGTTTTTTGTTTGCCAGCTTTTCATCACAACGGATTTATTCTGATTTAATTTTTTTGATGTACATAAAGATAACCATTTTAAGTCAGTTTGTCCCTTCGATGTTAAGCTATTCTGAAGTTTTTTCAAATTTTTTGCAGGTTAATTATATTGAAAATTAATGGAATAAGGTCATTGTAACTTTAATACGGTATCTTTGAATATAATTTAAGTTATAAGTTATGAGTGGTTATTGATTAACGAAGGAACAGATGGTCACTGAGCCGAAAAACAATTCCTTTTCAGGATTTTCAAATAAAACAATTCTGAAGGACTTGAATATGAATAACATTCGGTGCAACCGGAGGAAAATGAAAACAAATAGAAAGGAACCCCGAAGCGGGTTCAAAAGTATTTTTTGATAAAATTTAAAAATGAAAAAAGCATTACTGGTATTGGCGTTTTTTGTCGTGTTTGATGGATTAGGACTTCAGGTGGCATCGGCAGCTCCTGTGCTATCAACCGATGCAACCTTAAGCAATCTGGTATCCAGCTATGGTGCTTTTGGTCAGACGTTTGCCTTAGGAACTACCTCGTATACTCAAAGTGTATCAAATGCAACGTCCAGTATCACTGTGACCCCAACTGCCAACCAGGCAAACGCAACAATAACAGTGAACGGAACAACAGTGAGCTCGGGATCAGCATCAGGAAGCCTTGCTTTAAACGTTGGCAGGAATACCATCACAACGGTAGCCACAGCGCAGGATGGTACGACAACAAAAACCTACACAGTCGCCATTATCAGGGCAGTTGCTCCGCCGACCATCTCCTACAGCGGGCCAAACAGCTATACGATAAACAATGTGATTTCTACTCTTACGCCAACCGCTGGTGGTGGGGCATCGACCAGCGGTGGAGGTTTTGGCAGTTCACTCACCCTTGCAGGAGGTCTGACTGTGGGAGGCGTCACGGCCGGATCAGCTGATGGAACAGGCACAGCAGCTACGTTTAACAATCCTATAGGTGGAGTTGTCGACCCCACTGGTACTTGGCTATATGTGACGGATTATTCAAATAATATGATCCGTAAAATAGTTATTTTAACAGGCGTGGTA